>NZ_DASSVG010000478.1:0-4838 GCF_035706265.1 Ramlibacter sp.
CGCCGCGCGCGCCGACGCCGCACTCGATGCGGTGCGGCGGGCTGTCGGCCAGCCGCACGCCGGCCTCGCGCAACTGCGCCAGCCCGGGCGCATCCACCTCGTCCTGCGTCGCCATCGCGAGCCAGGTCACCGTGTTGCCGAAGCCGGAGACGAAGAGCGCTTCGCGCAGCCCGTGGCCGGCGCGCCCGAGCACGGCGACCCGCTGGCCCTGGGTCTCGAAGCCGTCGCACACCGGGCAGAAGCGCACCTGGCCGGCCTGCAGTGCCGCGTGCAGGCCCTCGATGGCCGGCTCCACGTCGCGCGCGCCGGTGGCCAGCAGCAGGAAGCGCGCGCGCCACGTGCCGTCGGCGCTCTCGGCGCGGAAAGTGCCGTCCTCGAGCTTCGCGAGGCGCTGCACCTCGGTGCGCACGGTGGGCACGCCGTAGCGGCGTGCGTGCTCCTGCATGCGGCGCAGCAGCTCGGCCCCTTCGATGCCGTCCGGAAAGCCCGCCACGTTGCGGGTGCGGGGGATGCGCTGCAGGCGGCTGTCGCCGGCATCGAGCAGCAGCGCGCGCCGGCGGTAGCGCCCCAGGTAGACGGCGGCGGTGAGGCCGGCGGCACCGCCACCGACGATCAGGCAATCGAGGAGGTTTTCGTGGGCCATGTCAGTCGGCCCATGGCAGGCGCTTGGCCACCATCAGCCAGAAGATGAAGAGGAAGGGAAAGAAGGCGCCGAAGCCGAGGGCCGTCCACCAGCGGAACAGGCGCCCATAGGCGCGCGGCAGCGGCTGGCCGGCGCGCTCGGCCTCGGCGGCCACGTCGCGCATGCGGATCTGGATCCCCACCACCGGCAGCCAGCAGGCGATCGCCACCGCGTAGAGCGCGAGCGACCAGGCCACCCAGGGCGTGCTCGCCGGGATCTGCATCTTGTGGATCAGCCACAGTCCGGTGAAGGGCTGCAGGATGGCCGCCGGCGTGGTGAGCGTCCAGTCGGCCACCACCACGTTGCGCGCCGAACCGGCCGCGCCCGCGGTGTGGCCGCGCAGCGAGGCCATGAACAGGTGGAAGGCCGAACCGACGCCGGCACCGAACAGGATCGTCGACGACAGGATGTGCACCCACTTCACCAGGAGGTAGTCCATCAGCGGTTGTCCCCGCGCGCCGGCGGCTCCAGCGACCAGAGCAGCCCGATCAGGGCGAGGATGGGCAGGTTCTTGGTGATCGGCCCGTAGGGATGCAGCCAGTATTCGGGCAGGAACACGGTGATGAGCACGGTGTAGCCGGCGACCAGCGCCGCCTGCGCGAGCCACACCGGGCGGCGCCAGCGCGCGGGCGCGGCGAGCGTGAGCACGCCCAGCACCAGGTCCAGCAGCGCGGCGCCATACAGCGCCACGCTGGCCGCCGCTCCGTGCAGGCCCACCCGCGCGAGCAGCGCCAGGCTGTCCCGCACGGGGTAGAGGCCGAAGGACACCAGCGCCGTCCACAGCCACATGAAGGCAAGCGCGAGTCGCAGCACCGGCAGCCAGAGGTCCAGCGCGGCCTCGCGACGGGCGCTCTCGCGGGCCGCCGGCGCGATGAAGTCGCGCGGCGCGCGCGGCGCCCGCCCGAGCAGCGCCGGCAGGCCATTCACCTCCGCGGCGTTGCCGGCCAGCAGCATGTCGGCCGTATCGCGGTCCAGCATGCTGCCCGGCACCAGGCCCGCCAGCGTTGCACCCGCGCGAAACAGCGAGGCCGGCAGCGGCACGATCCACTGCCGCGGGTTCTCGCCCATCGCAGCGCGCAAGTGGCGCAAGTAGTCGGCCAGCGCCAGCGGTTGCGGCCCGGCGAAGGCATAGGTGCTCGAACCCTCCGGGGGCTCCTCGACCAGGTGCACGATGCCCTGCACCACGTCGTGCAGGTGCACCGGCTGCACCAACATGCGTCCGCCCGCGGGAAAGGGGAGCACGGGCGCCGCGGCCAGCTTGTTGAACAGCGCCGCGCTGGTGCCGCCGGGCCCGTACACCAGCGAGGGCTGCACGATGGCGCTGCGCAGCGGCAGCGCGCGCAGCACGTCGTCGGCAGCCTTCTTGCTGCGGTGGTAGCCGGTGCGGCCGCGCGCGTCCGCGCCCAGTGCGGAGACCTGCACCACGCAACGCACGCCCGCGGCGTGGCAGGCGTGGAAGAGCTCCGCCGGCGCGCGATGGTGCAGCGCCTCGAAGGTCTGGCCGCCCTGCTCGCGCAGGATGCCGATCGCGTTGACCACCGCGTCGATGCCGGCCAGCCGCGGCACCCACCAGTCGCGCGGCGGCACGGCGGCGAAGTCGGCCTGCACGTGCTCGCCGCCGCCCGGCGGCGGGCGGCGGGTGGCGGGCACCACCGCATGCCCGCGCTGGCGCAGGGCCTGCGCGACAGCGCGGCCGATGAACCCCGTGGCACCCGTGAGCAGGACCCGCATGGCAGCCGAAGTCTAGTCATCGCGGCCGCCGGCGGGGTGCGTTACGGCTTGAAAGCCTGGCCCCCTGCACTGCGCGGCCTTGCCTAGACTTGCCGGATGCCAAGCTGGAAACAAGCCTTTCGCGAGGGCCTGGTGTCGGGCAGCTGCGCGAGCCTGCTGTCGGTGGCCTACCTGGCCTGGGCCGGGAACCGCCGCGGCCAGCCCGCCGCTCCCGTCAACGCCGTGAGCCACTGGTTCTTCGGCGACCGCTCGCTGCGGCAGGACGAGCCGAGCCTCACGTACACGCTCACCGGCTATCTCACCCACCACGCGGCCGCGATCTTCTGGGGTGTGCTGCACGCCAAGCTGTGGGGTGCGCGCGAGGAAGCGAAGGACCCGGTTCCAGCCGTGGGCGGCGCGGTGACGGCGGCAGCCGTCGCCTGCTTCGTGGACTACCAGCTCACGCCCAAGCGCCTGACGCCCGGCTTCGAGCACCGACTCGGGCGGCCCGAGATGGCGAACGTGTATGCGTTCTTCGCGCTCGGGCTTGCGATCGGGTCGATGCTGATGAAGAGGCGCTAGGGGCCTGGGCAGAGGGGTTGCCCTCCGGGCCTGCAGCGGGCGATGAACGCGCCCCGGCAAGGGACAACGAACGCAGCGCGGCACAGATGGCGCAACGCCGCGCGGGCGCGCGTGACGGTCAGATGCTGCCCGCCTCCGCCTTCTCGCCGGCGCCTTCGAGCACGCTGGCGACGGCGTCGCCCAGGGCGGCGATGTCGAAGGGCTTGCGCAGGATCTTGGGCTTGCCGGCCAGGCGCTCCACGGCGGCCATGTCGGCATAGCCGGTGGCCAGGATCACGGGCAGCTCGCCCACCATCTTGCGGGCTTCGGAGATCACTTCCGCGCCGGTCATGTCCGGCATCGCGTAGTCCACCACCAGCAGGTCCGGCTTGACGGCCGCCAGCGAGGCGAGCGCCTCGCTGCCGTTGGCCGCTTCGGTGACCTTGTAGCCGATCAGGCTCAGGCACTCGACGATCACGCGCCGCACGTCCGGATCGTCCTCCACCACCAGGATGTGGCAGGCCCCGGCCAGCGCGGGCACGGCGGGCTGCTGCTTCTGCACCGTCTGCTCCTCGGCCTCGGCGTCGGCCTCGGGGAACAGCATCTCCACCGTGGTGCCCTTGCCCTCCTCGCTGCGGATGCGCGCGACGCCGCCCGACTGGCGCGCGAAGCCGTAGACCTGGCTCAGGCCCAGGCCCGTGCCGCGCCCGAGCGGCTTGGTGGTGAAGAACGGATCGAAGACCTTGGGCAGCACGTTGGCCGGGATGCCGGAGCCGGAGTCGCTCACGCTCACCAGCACATAGTCGCCGGGCGGCAGGTCGCGGTCCTCGTCGAGGAAGCGGGTGCCGGTGGTGATCTTCAGCTTGCCGCCCTCGGGCATCGCGTCGCGCGAGTTCACCGCCATGTTCAGGATCGCCATCTCCATCTGGCTCGGATCGAACACCGCCGTGGCGTCTTCCTCGCACAGGTCCAGCTCCACCTCCACGCCGGAGCCGACGGAGATCTCCAGCAGGTCCTTCATCCCCAGCAGCAGCTGGTTGACGCGCGTGAGCTTGGGCAGCAGCGACTGGCTGCGCGCGAACGAGAGCAGCTGGTTGGTGAGGCGCGCGCCGCGGCGCGCGGCACTCTTGGCGCGCTCCACCACGGGCTTGACCTTCTCCTCCTTGGCGTAGAGGGAGACCAGCTCGAGGTTCATGTTGACCACGTGCAGCAGGTTGTTGAAGTCGTGCGCGATGCCGCCGGTGAGGCGCCCGATCGCTTCCATCTTCTGCACCTGCGTCAGCGCGGCCTGGGCCCGTTCGCGCTCGTTGATCTCCTTCATCAGGCGGTCGTTGGCGCTGGCGAGCTCGCGGGTGCGCTGCAGGATGCGGTCTTCCAGCTCGCCGTTGAGGCGCTGCAGCTCGCCGCGGGTGCGCTTCAGCTCCTCGAGGTGTTCGCGCGCGGCGTACTGGCGCCGGCGTGCCCGCACGGCAGATTCGGCGGCGCTGGCCAGCGTCTCGGCGTTGAGCGGCCGCTCCAGCAGCACCAGGTTGCCCAGGCTGTGCAGCGAGCGGAAGTCCTTCTCCGCCCGCCGCCCCTCGCGCCGGGTGGCGAGCACGACGAAGGGCATGTCCGACCAGGGTGGCTGCGCCGCGAGCCAGGCGAGCAGGCGGTCGTCCGCCAGCAGGCGCGGCAGCGTCTCCTCGGTGAGGATCGCCGCGGCGGCGCCTGCGTCCAGGGCCAGCAGCAGGTCCTCCTCGGTGGGGCAGACGTGGGCGACGATGCCCTGGTGCTGCAGCACCTTCTCCACCACGAGGGCATCGCGCCCACGTGGGGCGTGGACCAGGACACGCAGTTCCGTCATCGCCTGGCCTCGCGTTCGTCGAGCAGCGGGATGCTGCCGTGG
>NZ_DASSVG010000479.1:0-9110 GCF_035706265.1 Ramlibacter sp.
TCGGGTTTCGCGCAGGGCATCAATGCCGGCGTCAACATGGGTAAGTCGTGGATCGACGCCTACCGGACATCAGCTGACCGGCAGGAAATCGAAAAGGCGATGGGTGCTTCTGGATTGGACAGCGAGGAAATCGGTGTCGACTACCTGAAGCAGAATTTCGGGCTAGATGACAACGCGGCCAACACCATGTTGACCTCGCTGAAGACCGACCCGACCAAGGCGCGCTCGCTGCTGAATGCCACCAACATGGTGACGGGCGGGGCGGCGGGTGGGCCGGGGCAGCTGGAAGCAGGCACCGACGCGCTGGGCAAGCCCACCGCTGTGCGCACCGCCGCTATCGACATGAGCAACCCGCAGGGCACACCACTGGCAGCGCCTCCCACTATCGGTAGCGCCAACGCTGCGGCGCCGGATCAGGTCAGCAGGCGCTACGCTGATGCAGCGGTGGGCCAGCCCGCTGCCGGTAGGCCGACACCGCAGAGCGCGTTCGTGAGTCAGTACGGGCCGGTGGTGCAGAGCATCGCCCAGCAACTGAACGTCGACCCGGCCATCATCGCCGCCAAGCTCGGCCATGAGACGGCATGGGGCAAGTCGGTGATCCCGGGCACCAACAATCTCGCCAACATCAAGGACTTCTCAGGCGGCGGCGTGCAGGCGCGTGATCGGCTCGAAGGCTCGAATGATCGTTACCGCCAGTACGACAACACCGAGCAGTTCGCCGCCGACTACGTGCGGCTGATGAAGTCGAAGTACCCCGGCGTAGTGGGTGCCGGCGAGGATGTCGACAAGTTCATTTCAGGCATGAAGGGATATGCCACCGATCCGCAGTACGGCGCCAAGCTGAAGGCGTCGTATGAGAGCGTGCGCAAGAATGTGCCGGGCGGCAATCTGGCGCTCGATGTGGTAGGCAAAGGCTCGGCTAACGCACCAGTCGTAGCCGCCGCGATTCAGACGCCAGAGGGCCAGCAAGCGGTGGCCGACGACATCACCAAGATGCAGCAGGTGGCGGAACGTGTGCGCATCCCGAAGAACGCGCAGTTCCGCGTGAGCGAAGATGGCAAGGTCATGATGGACACGCCGCGCTCCGACGCCGATCAGTACCTGAATGTCGCCAAGATTTATCTGCGCCAAGGCAAGACCAGCGAAGCCAAGCAGGCGATGGATATGCACTTCCAGACCAAGGCGTCGGAGGCGGCGGAGTACGTGCGTGACATCATGCAGGACGACTCGCTCGACGCCGATGGAAAGATTGGCGCGCTGTCACGTGGCACCGGCATCCGCATCTACAAGGACAAGGATGGCAGCTATGTGTCTCCCGACCTGACAGGCGCCCCCGGCGAAGGCGGTAAGCACAAGCGCCTGTCGGTTGCCGACATCGGCCAGTTCGCCAACATGATGACTACGCCCGAGGGTATGAAGTACCTGTACGGCCACAAGCTGGAGCAGGAAAAGCTCGCTACCACGCAGCGCAAGGTCGCGCTCGAAGAACGGCAGGAAGGCACCGTCGGTACACCCGGTTCGCAGTCGCGGTTGCGCGAGGCACAGACACTGAACTATCTGGCCCAGCCCGGCATCGAGCGCGCCAAGATTGAAGCCTCAGCTGGTAAAGGGCCGACCGACAAGGGCGACTTCATGACGATCCAGCCCGGTCAGCAGTTCATGGTCAACGTGCCCAGCGGCAAGGGTGGGCAGGCCGAGTCACGCTCAATGACCATGTACACACCCCCGGCAGGCATGCAGGGGGGTAGCGGCATGATGGACGCCAGCGAAATGGAAAAGCTGCCCGCTTACCAGAAGGTGATCGCCGACAGCCCCTACGGCAACCCGGAGGGCAGCGGCGTGCGCATCGGCATCCAGACCAACCCCGTGCAGGTCGACCCCGGCACCAAGAACCTGACCAGTCACGCCGGTGAGCTGTCAGGGCGCTTCACCTTCCCGGCCACGGCGGTCAACCCTGCTACCGGCCAGCGCGAGGCGTTCGGCTTTGTCGACGGCAAGCCGGTGTGGGCGAGCGAGTCCAACGGGCGCGTGCCGATGTATCGCACGCCAGAGCAGGCGGCTAAGGCTGCTGAGCAGATGACCGACTACCTGATCGGGCAGAAGAAGCCAGAGGCGAACGCGGCCAAGGCGGCGGCCAAGAAAGCGCTCGATGAGGCCAAACCCGCTTATGCGCAGGCGCCCGGGGTGAAGCGGCGCAAGCAGGCCATTGAAACCGCAAGCAAGGGGTAGGCCATGAGCGACGGACTGGTATGGTCGGAACCGCCCAAGGGCGATGAAGACTCCGGGCTGGTGTGGGGCACGCCCGGTGGCACCGAAGCCAACGTGACCGGCCCCACCAGCCAAGGCTGGGGCGATGTCACCTCCGGCGTCGGACGCGGCCTGCGGGCAGCGGGCGCGGCCACCCTCGGCGAGCTGTTCGACAGCGACGAGCTGCGCCGCTCGGCGGGGCGCGCGGCCATCGAGCGCGAGCTGTTCAGCGAGCGGGCCACGCAGGGCGGGCTGCCCGGTGGCTTGTCAGACGTGACCGGCCCGGTGTCGGCGGCCCAGCTGGTCGGGCGCGGCCTCGTGGAGTCCAGCCCCAGCCTCGCGCTGTACGGCGCCGGGGCGCTGACCGGCCCGGTTGGCATGGGTGCGGCGCTGGCCGGCAACCTCGCCATGCGCGGCGGCGAGAACATGGCCGCCCGTATCTCGCGCGGCGAAGCCTCGAACCCGATGGAGAGCTACATGTACGCGGTGCCGCAAACGGCACTGGACATCGGCGGATCAGCCATGCTGCTTAAAGGCGGCTTGGCGGGCCGGGTGGCTGAGGATGTCGCCAGCTGGGGCGGCAAGGGGCTGGCGCGTACCGCTGCCGGCGCCGCCACCGAAGCAGTCGAGCAGGCCGGGATCGGCGGCGCAGGGGCGATGTTCGGCGCACTGGGCCAAGGCCGCGACATCACCAGCCACGAACTGCTGGAGGGCGCGGTGCTGGGCGGCATGATGGGCGCCCCGTTCGGTGCCGTGCATGGCCTGCGGGCGCGGGCCGAGGCGATCAACACCACTCCGGTGCCGGACATGGAGCAGGGTGCGACCAACTTGACGCACGTTGCTACGGCGCAGAACTTCGACCGCCCCACATGGGAGCGGCGGGGCGGCGGCGACATCTACGCCTATGACGAGGCGATGCGACAGGGCGGCCAGTACAATCTGCCACTGCGCGAGCGTGAGCAACGCGGTCAGCGCCCGATGGATGTCGGGGCCGGCCCTTTGCCACCCGAGCGCGAACTGAGCGGCCAGCAGTTGGATCTATTCCAGCCCCGCCAAGCCGGTTTGGAGCTGGTGGGTGGTGCAGGCCCACGTATCCCGCCCGAGGCGCCCAGCGGCCCGATGCGCCCCGCTGCCGAGCTTGCCGGCATGCAGGCGGGCTTCGATTTCGACACGCCCGTGCGTCGCACCGGCACTTACGCCGATCAAGGGGCGATTGACGCACTTGCTAGGGTGACAGGTCGGGGCGGTGGCGAGCCGCCCGGAGCGCCGCCCGCGCTGGCGATGCCGAACCAGATGCCGGCACCCAACCCGAACGCCCAGTTGGCGCTGCCGTCCGGCCAGCGGCCTCTGCCCAAGCTGCCGCCGCGCGCTGCTGAGCTGATGCAGCGACAGGCAGCCAACGAGCCGGGCCGGATCGCCCAGCTGCCCGAGCGCGGCAAGCCTTTCACCCTGACCGGCCAGACCCCCGAGCAGCTGCGGGCGCTGTCCAAGGCCGCCGAGGCCGAGGCCAACCGGCTGGAGCTGGAAAGCCCGGTCAGCCACGCCGGCCAGCGCGAGCTGGACTTGGGCGAGCCGCAGCCCGCTGCGCCGTCACGCAAACAGCCAGGTCAGATGGAGCTGCTGGCGCCCACGCAGGGCGGCGAAGCGCCGTGGCAGCAGGTCGTGCGCGACGCCTACAAGACGGCGAGCGGCAACATGCAGGGCATTCAGGCGTTCGGCAAGGTGCTGAAGGCCGCCAACGCCGAGGACGCGGCGGCGCTCATCCGCGAGAAGGCCGATGACAGCAGCGCGACGGGGTTCAGCAAGCTCGACGCCATCCACAAGGCGCTGACCGGCGAATCCCTTGAGCAACACGCCGCCCGCACGGCGGCACCAACCGGAGAAGCTCATGCCCCTCAAACCCGGAAAGAGCAAGGCAGTGGTCAGCCAGAACGTGTCGGAAATGATGCACAGCGGGTATCCGCAGAAGCAGGCGGTGGCGGCAAGCCTGAACCAAGCCCGAAAGAGCGGGGCAAAGCTGCCAAGCCCGCCGAAGAAACGCGGCCCACCACCAAAGCCAAAGATGAAGTAAAGCCCAAGGAAGAACCGAAGGCCGAGGAAACCAAGCTGCCTGAGCAGGGGAAGGACACCCCGGCTCAGGGCATGGATGCGATCACGATGGCGCGCGAGCAGGCACCGGAAAACCGGCCCGGCCTGAAGCGCATGCTGGACGACATCGAGGAACAGTTCGACAAGCACTTCGGCAAGATTCAGCGCGATCCCAAAAAGCGGCGCGAGTACATCGAGACGCTATCGCACATCGCGCATCTGGAACGCGATCCGAAAGCGGTGGCACGCGCCCGCGAAATGCTGGACGATTTTGCCAGCGATGCCGAGAAGGAAGCGGCGCTGAAGGCGACGGCGGAGGAAGCGGCGCTGCGCACCAGCTCAGATGTACGCGGCGAGTTCCGCGAGGCAGCGGGCAAGGGCGAGGGCGCGCACGACCGCGAAGTGTTCAGCATGGCTGGCGAGGGCAAGAGCGCACGCGAGGCGCTGGAACACGTCGCCGCGAACCATCCTAACGCCGATGTTAGATCGCTCGCGCAGAAGCTGCTGGACGACCACGATCTGGAGCACGTCAAGCTGCGCCACGGCACCGAGGCGGAGCGCAAGGCCGCGCCCGCCGACGCGCTCGGCGAGAGCAAGGGTGACGAGGTACTGCTGCACTCGACCCGCGACGCCGGCCAGACGCTGGTGCACGAGCTGGCGCATCAGGCTACGGTCAAGGCGCTCGATGCAGGCGGCAAGGCAGCGGTGGAAATGCGCCGGCTCTATGCCGAGGCGCAGAAGGTGCAGGGGCTGGCGAAGGAGTACGGCCTGAAGAACGTCAAGGAGTTCGTGGCCGAGGCGTTCTCGAACCCCGAATTCCGGGCCAAGCTCGACGCAATCAAGGCGCCGGGCGGCACTAGCCTGTGGCAGCGCTTCAAGGCCGCTGTCGCGCGCCTGCTGGGCGTGGAGAAGTCGCTGCTCGACGCGGTAATGGAAGCGGGCGAGGGCTTACGCAGGGAACATCCTGCGGTCGCCCACGGAGACGGCTCCCCAAACTCCATGTACCGTCAGGCCACGGAGGGCGGCGCCACCGGTAGGGGGCACGCTATGTCTGACGGGTTGGCGAAGATGTACAGCGATGCGCAGGGCACGGGCAAGAGTGCCCGCGAGCTGGTAGGCAAAATCAACATCGCCACCATGCCGACGCACATCATTGCCAAGACTTATGACCATATCCTGCCGCACCTGAAGAATCTGGCCGCGTTGATGGATCAGCGCACCAACCGCATTGGCGACTTGCAGCGCAAGGTCATCGACGTAACCAACAAGATTGAGGCGGCGCGCAAGGCCGCAGGCGCCAAGCATCTGGAGCGGCTGCATCAGGTCATCGGCGATACGCAGGTTGCTGGTATCCACCCGGCCAAGGCGGGCGCGCTGGACACGCTGCGCGACGTGCGCGACCGCGCAGTCAAGGACGCGGCGAGGGCAAAGGGCGACAACGGCGTCGAAGCGCTCAAGGCCAAGGAAGCGGCGCGCAAGGCGACGGCGGCGTACAACGCCCGCGAACAGTGGGAGGCCATGACCAAGCATGAACGCGACGCACTCGACGCCGCGTTCGATGCCTTGCAGGACATGCAGCACGAGCGGGTTAATGCACTGCGCCGCATCGTCGGTGAAAAGGACTCGCCGTTCTTCGAGTTTCGTGGCCCCTACGCGCCGCTGCGCCGCTACGGTGACTGGATCGTATCGGTCAAGTCCAAGGCGATGCAGGCCGCCGAAGCCGAGCTGGCCGAGGCCCGCGCCACAGGTGACAGCGGCGCGATCAAGGCCGCGCAGGAGAAGGTGTCGCTGATGAACCGCGACCCGGATCACCGCAGCGTGCACGCAGTGGAGAACGCCCGGCTCGCCGAGGAAAAGGCGGCGCAGCTCAGAAGCGCCGTAGGTGAAGACTCGCAGGTGCACAGCTTCACCCGCAACGATTTCTTCAAGCAGGACACCGGCCACCGCGACGTGCTGGTCAACGACATCCTCGCCCGACTCGACCACGAGTACGCGGGCAGCCCCGACCTCGCCGCGCTCAAGGCGATGGTCGAGGACGCCTACATCGAGCGCCTGCCGGACGGCAGCGCGGCCAGCATGAGTGCGCACCGCCAGCTGGTGCAGGGCTGGGATCAGGACTTCTCACGCGCCATCATTGACCGACTGGGGCGCGATGCCTTCCAGATCGGCACGCTCGAATACGGCAAGCGCATGGCGGAGGCGCTGAAGACCCTCGATGGTGAGCGCCGCGAAGTGGGTTCCGCACAGGCTTCCAGCGTCTACGACACGATGGCCGGGCGTCTCGCCCACGAGGCCAATTACAGTAAGTTCGCAAAGGCAGAGCGTATGGTCGCCGAGGCCACCCACGTGTTCTACCTCGGCGCGTCGCCCGCGTTCATGCTGATGAACATGTTGCAGACGCCGATGATGTCGGTGCCGGTAATGGCAGGTAAATTCGGATTCGGGCGCAGCATGGGCGCCGCTACCCGCGCAGTCGGCGATGTCTGGCGGCTGTTCAATCGGGATGTAGGTCTGGACGTGTCAGGGGCCAAGCACCTCACCCCCGAGGAAAAGCTGATGATCGGACAGATGGAAAACCTCGGCCTGATCGACCTCACCACCGCTCACACATCGGCCCGCATGGCGCGCGGCGAGCGCATCATCGACCCGAAGACCGGGAAGGAGAAAGCCATCGCAGCCGGCCAGAAGGCGAAAGAACTGCTGAACCGCCCGGTGCAGTACATCGAAAGTGTAAACCGTGGCGGCACTGCGCTCGCTGCATACCGTCTTGCGAGAGAGGGCGGTGTGCGCGGGCGCGGGGGCGCCAAGATGGGTCACGAGGCGGCAATGGCCTATGCCGCCGATGTATTGCGTGACTCCCACGTGGACTACAGCGCGCAGATGAACCCCACGTTCCTGCGCATCCCCGGCGCTCGCGTGTTGTTCCAGTTTCAGAAGTACGGCCTGACCATGTTTCACATGCTAAGTCGTACCATGTTCGATGCGTATGGGCACCCCAAGGAAGTGGCGCGGCTGCGTGAACAACTCGCCAACAAGGGGCTGCCAGAAGAACGCCGCGCTCAGTTGCAGGAATCGCTTGATAACTTCCTGACGCGGCGCACCGAGGCGCGGTATGTGTTGACCGGCATCCTTGGCATGCATCAACTGATGGTGGGCGCGATGGGTCTGCCGTTCGCAGGGCTGGGCTTCTCGGCAGCAGACATCATGCGCAACTGGACGGGCGACCCCGAGGATCAGGTCGACACCCGGGCTGACTTCCAGAACTACCTCGCGCGGGCATTCGGCACCGATGTCGCCACGCTTGTGGCACGCGGTATCCCCGCTGCGGTACTGGGCGTCGACCTGTCGCGCCGCGCCGGTCTTGGTGACGTGGCTCCCGGCACCCAGTTGCTGACTAACATCAGCCGAAGCCGGGCGGAAGCGGGCGGGGCGAGTGACTTGTTTGCCAAGCAGTTGGTCAGTCTCACCGGCCCAGCGGGCGGTATGGGCCAGCAGTTCTTCAAGGGCATGGACAAGATCGGCGCGGGCGATTACGTGGAGGGCGCAGCGACCATGATGCCGCGTGCTATCTTCCACGCCAACGAGGCTATCAAGCAGGGGCGTGAAGGCGTCGAAATCGCTGGCAAGCAAGTCCACGAGCCGTTGAACACGAGCGATGCATTTATTCAGTTCCTCGGCCTGCCGTCCACCGAGGTGGAACGCACGAAGGAAGCCGCATACTCCGCTCGGGCACTGACAGGCCGCGTGTCGCTCACACGGTCGCGCCTGATTGCGCAGGCCGCTGAAGCGCGCGCTGCTGGGGAAGGGATGCCTCAAGAAGTGATGCAGTTCAATGAGCGCAATCCCGGATTGCGAATCACCGTTGGCGATGTCATTAAGCACCAACGTAAGGAAGCGGCAGGTGGACAAATCAAGCCTCCAAGGCCCGGTAGCGTACAGGCAGAACTCCAGCGTCGGCGCGAGACGCAAATGGAATACGCAACCGACGAGGACTGATGTGGAGGAAAGAAAAGCCCACTCAGGCGTTGCACCTGAGCGGGCTTTCGCAACACGCTCTCTCTAGCGTCGCCATCCGGTGAAGGCTGGCAGATGCAATGTAGCGCAATTTATTACAGAGAGCCACCCCTTTGTGTGGACATTTGCGTGTCCTAAATTACAAAGTAACTGAGTACGCACGCTGTCTATACACGCGCGATCCACGCTATCTACTCAATTGAGTTACGTTGCTCTGACTTTTAGCGACAGGTGGAGCCACCTGCTCTAGCAGGTCGCGGTGGCGGAACACGTAGCAGTCGAAGCGCGCATCCACTGCATGCAGCATGGTGCCGCCCGTCAGGCGCTTGGTGGTGGTGCCGCGCTCCATCACATTAGCCCGGATCGCTTCCTGACGAATCGCAAAAGCGTTCTCCCCCGCAAACTTGTTGAAGGTGGTCGTGCGCACATACATCAGGCCGCTGAACGGCTCGTGCCGGGCATAGACCTCATGCGGCAGCGAGTTGGAGTCGGCCTCCACGATGCCGTAGTCCATGCGGTTGGCCGGCATGTCGTCGTCGCCCAGCGGTGCGCCGTCCGCCACTTGCCTGATGCTGCTCAGGGTAATCCCGTGCTTCTGCATGATAGCCGACAGCGTATCGAGCAGCTGAGTCAGCACCGGGGCATTCTTGGCGTTATAGGCATCGCGCATCACCAGCAGGTGCTGGTGCAGGAACGCGCGGAACGCCTTCATGTCCAGCTCCCAGTTGATGATGCCGACCTTCTTGGCGATGTGCAGCCCG
>NZ_DASSVG010000480.1:0-3013 GCF_035706265.1 Ramlibacter sp.
CTGCTCAATGTCTCCTACGACCCCACGCGCGAGCTGTACGTGGAGTTCAACCAGGCCTTCGCGAAGTACTGGAAGGGCCGCACGGGCCAGGACGTGCAGGTGAAGCAGTCGCATGGCGGCTCGGGCAAGCAGGCCCGCTCGGTCCTCGACGGGCTGCAGGCCGACGTGGTCACGCTGGCCCTGGGCGGCGACATCGATGCGCTCGTGAACCACGGCGGCTGGGTGGCGAAGGACTGGCAGCAGCGCCTGCCCCATCGCGCCGCGCCCTACACGTCGACCATCGTGCTGGTGGTGCGCAAGGGCAACCCGAAGAACGTGCGCGACTGGGAGGACCTGGTGCGCCCCGGCGTGTCAGTGATCACGCCCAATCCCAAGACCTCCGGCGGCGCGCGCTGGAACTACCTGGCGGCGTGGGAGTACGGCCGGCGCAAGCACGGCGGCGACGCCGGCGGGCGCGACTTCGTCGCGCGGCTGTTCGCGAA
Organism: Ramlibacter sp.; assembly: GCF_035706265.1. GTDB lineage: Bacteria > Pseudomonadota > Gammaproteobacteria > Burkholderiales > Burkholderiaceae_C > Ramlibacter. Next base: position 483 of record NZ_DASSVG010000480.1, read on the forward strand.
CGTGCCGGTGCTCGACACGGGCGCGCGCGGCGCGACGATCACCTTCGCGCAGCGCAACCAGGGCGACGTGCTGCTCGCCTGGGAGAACGAGGCCTGGCTGCTGCAGAAGGAGTTCGCCGGCAAGTTCGACCTCGTGTACCCGTCGCTGTCGATCCTGGCCGAGCCGCCGGTGGCGGTGGTGGACCGCAACGTCGACCGGCGCGGCACGCGCGCCATCGCCGAGGAGTACCTGAAGTACCTCTACACCGAGGAAGGGCAGGACATCATCGGCAAGAACTTCTACCGCCCGGCCGTTTCGAAAGCCGCGCAGGCGAAGTACGCGAAGCAGTTCCCGAAGCTGGAGCTCTTCACCATCGAGCAGGCCTTCGGCGGCTGGGCCAGTGCGGACAAGGCCCACTTCGCCGAAGGCGCCAGCTTCGACCAGGTGTTCGCGCGGAAGTAGGGGCCGAGGAACCGAACCGCCGGACGCAAAGGACGCGAAAGAAACGCAAAGGGCGCAAAAAAGACAAGGAAACCTTGAAGGGATTTCTTTTGCGTCCTTTGCGTACCTTTGCGCCCTTTGCGTCCGGCAGTTGGTCTTGGTCTGTATCCCTTACGCCCGTATCGCCGTCCGGCCTTCGTTCGCGGCTTCGCTCGCGTGCGCGGCGATGTCGGCTTCGGCGGAGGCGAGGCCGGCGGCCTTGGCCGTGTCGCCCATCGCCATGCCTTCGGCGCGCACGAAGCGCACGTCGGTCACGCCGAAGAAGGCGAGGATGGTGCGCAGGTAGCTTTCCTGGTGGTCCATCTGCGGCGCCGAGGCGTAGGCGCCACCGCGGGTGGAGGCCACGATCACCGTCTTGCCGCCGGCCAGGCCCACCGGGCCCGCCTCGGTGTACTTGAAGGTGCGGCCCGCCTGCGCGACGCGGTCGATCCAGGCCTTGAGCTGGCTCGGGATGGTGAAGTTGTACATGGGCGCGCCGATCACCACCACGTCCGCGGCCAGGAACTGGCTCACCAGCCGCTCGGAGACGGCGTTCTCGCGCCGCTGCGCTTCGGTCAGGCTCGCGTCCTCGTAGCCGAGGCGGAAGCCCAGCGAGTCGCCGTTCAGGTGCGTCGGCGCATCCACCGCCAGGTCGAGGTGCTCGACGACCGTGCCGGGGTGGGTGGCCTGCCAGCGGGCCACGATGCGGCGCGTCAGTTCGCGCGAGACGGAGTTGGCGCCCAGCGGGCTGGAATCGATGTGCAGCAGTTTCATTCGGGTCTCCAGGGAAGGGGCCGGGAGGGGATCGGCCGAGGAATGTATTGTCAGGACGCACTGCTGCATTGATAAGACCCCAATTTCGGGTTAGATTGTTCCATTCATAGGACGATCCATGCAGGACCTGAACGACATGCTGTTCTTCGCCGAGGTGGTGGACCAGGGCGGTTTCGCCGCCGCGGGCCGGGCGCTGAAGCTGCCGAAGTCGCGCCTGTCGCGCCGCATCGCCGACCTGGAAGCCCGCCTGGGCGTGCGCCTGCTGCATCGCACGACGCGCAAGCTGTCGCTGACGCCGGCCGGCGAGACCTACCACCGCCACTGCGTCGCCGTGCGCGAGCAGGCCGAGGCGGCCGAGGAAGCCGTGATGCACGTGCAGACCGAGCCGCGCGGCACGGTGCGCATCACCTGCCCCGTGACCCTGGCGCAGACCACCATCGGCCCGCTGCTGCCGCGCTTCCTGGCGGCGCACCCGCAGGTGCGCATCGACATGCAGGTCACCAACCGCGTGATCGACCTGGTGCAGGAGGGCGTGGACGTGGCGCTGCGGGTGCGCTCCAGCGTCGACGACAGTGGCACGCTGGTGATCAAGAACCTGGGCGAGACGCATGGCGTGCTGGTGGCCAGCCCTCAGCTGCTGCAACGCTTCGGCACCCCGGCCAACGTGGAGGCGCTGCACCACCTGCCCACGGTGGCCATGTCGGCCGCGGACGGGCGCGCGAACTGGCACCTCGATGGGCCGCGGGACGCGCATTACGAACTGCAGCACCGGCCGGTCTACACGGCCGACGACCTGATGGCTTTGAAGTACGCGGTGCTGCAGGGCACCGGCATGTCCGTGCTGCCGGACTACCTGTGCCGCGAGGAGATGCGGCGCGGCGATCTGGTGCCGGTGCTCCCGGGCTGGGCGCCGCCGGTGGCGCGCGTGCTGGCGGTCTATCCCTCGCGCCGCGGCATGGTGCCGGCGGTGCGGCGGCTGCTGGATTTCCTGGGCGAGAACGTCATCGGGGAGAGCATCGCCGGCGCGGCCGATCTGCCGCGGGCAAAGCTGGATTCGTAGGCTGGTGCTGGAGCGACAGCGAAAGCCCAGCGATCAGCGAGCGCAGCGAAGCTGGGGTTCACGCGCGCCTGTCGGCGCGGTTCACCACCAGCCTACAAAACCGCCCGCATCGTCGCATGCGCCTTATCGCGCTGCAAGCTCGCTCGCCTTTCCGCCATCCACCACCACCCCCGCCGCCTGGTACACATCCAGGTACTGCAGCGCGCTGTCTTCCCAGCCGAACTCGCGTGCCATGCC
>NZ_DASSVG010000481.1:0-4925 GCF_035706265.1 Ramlibacter sp.
CTACGACATCGCCGTGGCCGATCCGGTGCTGGTGCGCCTGTCCGAGGACGAGGTGCGCCTGCTGCTCACGCGCGACCGCCACCTGCTGCGCGAGCTGCGCCCGGCGCACGCCTTCGAGGTGCGGCAGGACGATCCGCTGCAGCAGCTGCGCGACCTGGTGCGGACGCTGCGCTTGCCCGCGCCCGCTGCGCTCTTCACCCGCTGCCTCTTGTGCAACGCGCCGCTGCGGGTGCTGGAGCGGGCCGAGGCGCTGCCGCTGCTGCCGGAAGGCGTGCGCGACCTGCCGGGGCCGGTGCGACGCTGTCCGGTGTGCGGGCGGCTGTACTGGGACGGCTCGCACGTGCGCCGCATGCGTGTCGCGATCGAACGTGTGCTCCCGGGGTGGATCACGGCACAATCCGCCGGTTACAACGAAGGAGACAAGCCATGAACAAGCGCCACCTGCTGCGCGCCACCCTGGGGTTCGCCGCACTCGCCGTCGCGGGCCTCGGACAGGCCCAGGACTTTCCGCCCAGGAAGACCGTCACCCTGGTGGTCGGCTTCGCGCCCGGCGGGGCCGCGGACGCCGCCGCCCGCCTGATCGCCAAGAAGCTGGGCGAGAACATCGGCCAGAGCGTGGTGGTGGAGAACAAGGCCGGCGCCGGCGGCAACATCGCGCACCAGCTGGTCGCCAACGGCCCGGCGGATGGCTCGACGATCCTGTTCGGCTCCATTGGCCCGCTCACCATCGCGCCGCACATGATGAAGGTCGGCTACGACCCGTTCAAGGACCTGGCGCCGCTCTCCGGCGGGGTGAACTTCCCCAACGTGCTGGTGGTGAACGCCAACTCGGGGATCAAGTCGCTGGCCGACTTCGTGGCGCTGGCGCGCAAGCAGGCCGGCTCCGTGACTTTCGCTTCCACCGGCCCCGGCTCGGCCTCGCACCTCACGGGCGAGCTGTTCGGCCAGCAGGCCAAGGTGGAGATGACGCACGTGCCGTACAAGGGCGGCTCGGCGGCCATGCCCGACCTGCTGGCCGGCCGCTTCACCGCGTACTTCGCGGCGCCGCCCACCGCGCTGCCGCACATCGAGTCCGGCAAGCTCACGCCGCTGGCCACGACGGGCCTGGCGCGCCCGGCCCACCTGCCGAACATCCCCACCGTGGCGGAATCCGGCTACCCCGGCTTCGAGGCGCTGAACTGGTATGCCTTCGTGGCGTCGGCCAAGACGCCGGCGCCGGTCCTGGACCGCTGGAACCAGGAGATCGTCAAGGTGCTGAACGATCCCGCCATCCGCGAGCAGCTGCAGAAGCACGGCCTCACCCCGCACCCCACCTCGCGCGCCGAACTGGCCGACTTCATGCGCAAGGAGTCGACCAAGTGGGGCGCGATCGTGCGCGACCGCAAGATCAGCGGCGAATAGCGAGACTCAGGGCGCGGCTGCGGGCACCAGCACCCGCAGCGCGCCCGGGCGGATGCGGTAGCGCAGCGGGGTCTCGAGCATCGCCACCTCGCCGTCGGTGGCCACGCGGATGCGCGGCTCGCGCGTCTCGATCACGAAGGCCTCGCCCGTCAGCGCCTCGAAATCCTCGGCCTGGTCGAGCCGACCGAGCAGCGCCCGCAGGGCGAGCTGCAGCAGCGCCAGCCGGCCGCGCCGGCGCGCGCAGTAGAGCGCGAGCTCGCCGCCCTGCAGGCTCTCGCGGGCGCCGATGTCCAGGCCTTCCATGGTGTAGCGGTTGTTGCCGATGAAGACGAAGGGCGTGCGCCGCACCTGCTCCTCTTCCTGCGCGTCCGAGCCGATGCGCACCGCCAGGCCGTGCGGACGCCCCGTCGCATGCAGGGTGGCGCTGGCGAGCGCGCGCCACTTGCTCTTGCCCAGGTGCTCGCGCTGCAGCTCGCGCTCGCGCACGATCTCGGGGTAGAGGCCGAGGCTGGAGTTGTTGATGAAGACGCGGCCGTTCACCTCGCCCACGTCCACCTGCAGCGGCCGGCCTTCCGCGATGGTGCGCACGGCGTCTTCCAGCTGCAGCGGGATGCCCAGGTCCTTGGCGAAGTGGTTGAGCGTGCCCAGGGGCAGCACGCCCTGCACGCAGTCGGTTCCTGCGAGTTCCGCGGCCACGGCGGCCTGGGTGCCATCGCCGCCGCCGGCCACCACGAGGCGGGTGCCGGCGCCGCGCGCGCGCTCCAGCGCGGCGCGGAAATCCTCGGGCGACTGCGCGAGTACCAGCTCGGCTTCGATGCCGACGCCGGCGAACAGGGAGGCGATCTCCTCGCGCCGCTCGCCCCCGCTGCCGGTACCGGAGCGCACGTTCAGGAGCACGAGCGCGCGGTGCGCTGCGGAGGGAGGGCTGGCCACCCGCCGGAGCATACCGGCGCGAGGGCGAACTGGGGCTGGATCACCAGCTCGATCACCACGTCCTCCACCAGCGCCTGCAGCAGGCGCGGCTCGCCCGAGCGCAGGAGGCATTCGATCACCAGCCGGCGGCGCGCCATCCAGCGCGTGTCCACCTGGTCGCAGGCGCCCACGAACACGAGTTGCGGCTCCAGGCTGCGCAGCAGCTCCCAGCGCTTGCGCACGAACACCCCGGAGCTGCGGGGGGCGAGCAGGGGGCTCTCCGGCAGGCTGCGGACCTCGGCCACGAAGGCCGCGTCGGGCGCCGCGGCCGCCGGCTTGAGCAGGGTGTGGCTGCGGCGCCAGGCGACCTCGCGCCACGCCAGCGCGAGCAGCACCAGCAGGATCGGGACCAGCACGACGGGGAGGAGGATCTTGCGCAGTTTCACGGCCGCGCGATTCTCGCCCCTTCCGTGCGTGCGGTGTTCAATGCGCCGCGCTCGCCTCGTTCAACAGCGCCAGGGAGGCTTCGTCCAGCCGCAGCTCCGCGGCCTTCACCAGGTCCTGCAGCTGCGCCACCGACGTCGCGCTCGCGATCGGCGACGTGATGCCGGGCTGGGCCGTCACCCACGCGATCGCCACCTGCGCCGGCGTGGCGTTGCAGCGCTCCGCCGCCTCGTCGAGCGCGCGCACGATGCGCTGCCCGCGTGCGTTCAGGTACTTCTGCACCACCGTCGGGCCGCGCGCGCTCTTGGACGCGTCCTCGGCACTGCGGTACTTGCCGGTGAGGAAGCCGGCCGCCAGCGCGTAGTAGTTGATGACGCCCACGTGCTCGCGCCGGCACAGCGCCTGCAGCTCCTCCTCGAACTCGAAGCGGTCGTACAGGTTGTACAGAGGCTGCAGGCTCTCGTAGCGCGGCAGCCCGAGCCGCGCGCTGGTCTCCAGCGCCTGCTGCAGGCGCGAGGCGCTGTAGTTGGAGGCGCCGATCGCCCGCACCTTGCCCTCGTCGACCAGCCGGCCGAAGGCCTCCAGCGTCGCATCGAGCGGCGTGGATTCGTCGTCGCGGTGGGCCTGGTACAGGTCGATGCATTCCAGGTGCAGGCGGCGCAGCGAGGCCTCCACCGCCTCGCGGATGCGCTCGGGCTTCAGGCCGATGCGGCCCTCGCCCATGTCGTTGCCCACCTTGGTCGCGATCACCAGCTTGCTGCGCCGGCCGCCCTGGCGCACCCAGCGGCCGATCACCGTTTCCGATTCGCCGCCGCTGTGCCCCGGCGCCCAGCGCGAATACACGTCCGCGGTGTCGACGAAGTTGAAGCCGGCGTCGATCCAGGCATCGAGCAGCGAGAACGAGGTGCGTTCGTCGGCCGTCCAGCCGAACACGTTGCCGCCGAAGCACAGGGGCGAGACCTGCAGCTCGGAGCGGCCGAGGGGACGATATTCCATCGCGCTTGTCCTTTTTTCGTTTCAGACGCCGCCGTGCGGATGCGTGGGATCCACCCACAGCACCTGCTCGGGCTTTTCCACCGGTTCGATCGGGAGGTTGATCGCCACCGCCTGGCCGTCGCTGCGGCACAGGACGCACTCCAGCACCTCGGTGGGGCTGGCGTTGATCTCCTGGTGCGGCACGTAGGGCGGCACGTAGATGAAATCGCCGGGCCCGGCCTCGGCGGTGAATTCGAGCCGCTCGCCCCAGCGCATGCGCGCGCGCCCCTTCACCACGTAGATCACGCTTTCGAGGTGGCCGTGGTGGTGGGCGCCGGTCTTCGCGTTGGGGTGGATGGTGACGGTGCCGGCCCACAGCTTCTGCGCGCCCACGCGCGCGAAGGTGATCGCCGCCTTGCGGTCCATGCCCGGCGTGGAGGGCACGTTGGGATCGAGCTGGTCGCCGGGAATGACGCGCACGCCGTCGTGCTTCCACTTCGCGTCGCCAGAGGAGTGCGGGTGTTCTTCCATGGGGCGGCAGCGTACAACGCGCGCGCGCCCTCGTGCAACGACCGCGGCCCGAGTCCCGCTCGACCGGAGCGCGGCCGCGCTGGTCTCCAGCCCTGTAGTCCATGGGCCGACAACTTTCGATTGAGGCCTCCTACCGCTGGGGCATGCCCCTCGGACGTTTCCTGGGAGGGTCCGTGTCGAAACCCGCATGAAAGGAGATGCACACGATGAAGAAGAACCTGATCGGCCTGGCGGCCGCGCTCGGCCTGGGCTTTGCCGCGCAGGTGTTCGCGGCGGATGCCCCGACCATGACGAAGGAGGCGCACAAGGCCGCCAAGGACAGGATCGAGGCGCAGTACAAGGCCGACAAGAAGGCCTGCGATGCGCAGACCGGCAACGCCAAGGACCTCTGCAAGGCCGAAGCCAAGGGCAAGGAAAAGGTGGCGAAGGCCGAACTCGAGGCGCAGTACAAGCCCGGTGCCAGGGCCGACGAGAAGGTGAAGACGGCCAAGGCCGACGCCGACTACGACATCGCCAAGGAGAAGTGCGACGCGATGCAGGGGAACGCCAAGGACGCGTGCCGGAAGGAAGCGAAGGCCGCGCACGCCGCCGCCAAGGACCAGGCGAAGAAGTCCTGACGACGAAGTCCTGAACGAGGGGCGGCCGGGGCGGCCGCTTCAGGA
>NZ_DASSVG010000482.1:0-5485 GCF_035706265.1 Ramlibacter sp.
GTCGGCTACGGCGAAGGCGGCGTGCTGACCGAAGCCGTCCGGCGCCGTCCGTACAGCGTGGTGCTGCTCGACGAGGTCGAGAAGGCGCACACCGACGTGCACGAGCTGTTCTTCCAGGTCTTCGACAAGGGCTGGATGGAGGATGGCGAAGGGCGCGACATCGACTTCCGCAACACGATCATCCTGCTCACCTCGAACGTCGGCACTGACCTGATCATGTCGATGACCCGCGACCCCGAGCTGATGCCGGAGCCCGATGCGATCGAGCTGCAGCCGCACGATGTTCCCCATCATCTCGTCCGACAGGGGGTAGTACGGCACCACCACCAGCCGACCGAGCAGCGCCGCCGGGAAGACCTGCAGCAGCGGCTCGCGCAGCGCGCGGGCGATGCCCTCCGGCTCCGGCAGGCGCGCCGGGTCGCGGCACAGGCGCATGATCAGGTCGGTGCCGACGTTGCTGGTCAGCAGGATGACCGTGTTGCGGAAGTCGATGCCCCGCCCTTCGCCATCCTCCATCCAGCCCTTGTCGAAGACCTGGAAGAAGAGTTCGTGCACGTCGGGGTGCGCCTTCTCCACTTCGTCGAGCAGCACCACGCTGTAGGGACGACGGCGAACGGCCTCGGTGAGCACCCCGCCCTCGCCGTAGCCCACGTAGCCGGGTGGCGCACCCTTGAGCGTGGAGACGGTGTGCGCCTCCTGGAACTCGCTCATGTTGATGGTGATCAGGTTCTGCTCGCCGCCGTACAGCGACTCGGCGAGCGCCAGCGCCGTCTCCGTCTTGCCGACGCCGGAGCTGCCGCACAGGAGGAAGACGCCGATCGGCTTGTTCGGGTCGTCCAGCCGCGCGCGCGAGGTCTGGATGCGCCGCGCGATCATCTCCAGCGCATGCTTCTGGCCGATCACGCGCTGGTTGAGCGTGTCGGCCAGGCGCAGCACTGCGTCGATCTCGTTGCGCACCATGCGGCCCACGGGTACGCCGGTCCAGTCCTGCATCACGCTGGCCACGGCCTGTTCGTCCACCGAGGGCAGGATCAGGGGCGCGTCGCCCTGCAGCGTCGCAAGCTTTTCCTGCAGGCCGGCGAGCTCCGAAAGCAAGCTTGCGCGCTCGTCCTCCTTTGGCGCGAGCTCGGGATCGGGCTCGCGCAGCCTGGCCCGGATCGCCAGCACCCGATCGACCAGCGCCTTCTCCTCCTCGTGCCGCTGCTGCAGCAGCGCGAGCCGCGTCTCTTCCTCGTCCATTGCGCGGACCACGCGCTTGCGGCGCTCGCCGGCGTCGATGCCGATCGCCTCCTCGCGGCCGATGATCTCGCGCTCCACCTTCAACGCTTCGAGCCGGCGCTGGCAGTCCTCCAGCTCCGGCGGCGTGGCGTGTTGGCTTACCGCCACGCGGGCGCACGCGGTGTCGAGCAGGCTCACGGCCTTGTCCGGAAGCTGCCGCGCCGGAATGTAGCGGTGCGACAGGCGCACGGCGGCCGTGATCGCCTCGTCCAGCAGGGCGACGCGGTGGTGCTGCTCCAGCACCGAGGCCACGCCGCGCAGCATCAGCACCGCCTTGTCCTCGCCCGGTTCGCCGACCTGCACCACCTGGAAGCGGCGGGTGAGCGCCGGGTCCTTCTCGATGTGCTTCTTGTATTCGGCCCAGGTCGTGGCCGCGATGGTGCGCAGCTTGCCGCGCGCGAGCGCCGGCTTCAGCAGGTTGGCCGCGTCGCCGGTGCCGGCCTGCCCGCCGGCGCCGATCAGCGTGTGGGCCTCGTCGATGAACAGGATGACGGGCTTGGGCGAGGCCTGCACCTCGTCGATCACCGCGCGCAGGCGGTTCTCGAACTCGCCTTTCATGCTGGCGCCGGCCTGCAGCAGGCCGATGTCCAGCACGTGCAGGGCGACGTCCTTCAGCTGCGGCGGCACGTCGCCCCTCGCGAGCCGCAGCGCGAAGCCTTCCACCACGGCCGTCTTGCCGACGCCGGCCTCGCCGGTGAGGATGGGATTGTTCTGGCGCCGCCGCATCAGGATGTCGACGATCTGGCGGATCTCCTCGTCGCGGCCGGCCACCGGATCGAGCTCGCCCTTGCGTGCGCGCTCGGTGAGGTCGACGGCGTAGCGCTTCAGCGCCTCCTGCTTGCCCATGGCGGCCGGCGCGATGGCGCCGCTCGCCTCGCCCGGTTCGCCCGCTGCCTCGCTGGCGCGCAGCCCCTCCTCCGGCGAGCCGGCGAGGATCCTGGCGAAGTTGTCGCACAGGTCCTCCAGCTTGATGCGCTCGAACTGCTTCGAGATCGACAACAGCGCATTGCGCAGCGACTGCGTCTTGAGCATGCCGACCACCAGGTGTCCAGTGCGCACCTGCGTGTCGCCGAACAGCAGCGAGGCATAGACCCAGGCCCGCTCGGTGGCGGTCTCGACCCAGCTCGAAAGGTCGGTGATCGAGGTGGCGCCGCGCGGCAGCCGGTCCAGCGAGGCCATCAGGTCGCTCGCCAGCAGCGAGGCGTCCAGCCCGTACTGCTTGACGATGCGGTGCAGGTCCGAGTCGGGCGCGTTGAGGATCTGGTGCAGCCAGTGCTGCAGCTCCACGTAGGGGTTGCCGCGCAGCTTGCAGAACACCGTGGCGCCTTCGATCGCCTTGTAGGCGACCGGGTCGAGCTTGCCGAACAGGGCGGTGCGCGAGATTTCAAGCATGGCAGCCTCCGGGGCGCAGCAGGGACGAGGTGTGGGGACGCAGGCGCAGGTCGCCGCGGTCGCGGGCCTGGGCGCGGCGGCCGATCCAGGCGCTCACGCCCAGGCGGATGCCGCTACCGAGACACGGCGCGGGCACGTGCGCGCGGGCGAGCGTGAGCTGCACGTCCCAGCGCAGGTCGAGCCCGGTGTAGTGGCGCACCCATTCCTCCAGGGCCGGCCAGGCCGTGCCACCCGGCAGGAAGGACTCGTACTGCGCCAGCGTGAGCGGCCCCAGCGCGATGCGGAACTTGTACTGGCGGTCGCGCAGCTTGCGGCCGCAGGCGCTGTCCACGCCCAGCCGCGCGTTGCGCGAGCCGAGCCGCGTGCGGTCTTCCGCGGCGAGGTCCAGCCAGTGCGCGATGTGCGGCTCGATCGCGACCGGCACGCCGAAGTGGTTGGACAGCAGCTTGGCCAGTCCTTCGGCGTGGCGGCTGCGCGCGCCCAGCAGGCCGGCCTGGAACAGGCGCGCGTTTTCCGGCAGCGCGCGCGCGCCCTGCGGCGCATCGGGCTCGCCGCACGCGGCGCCGAGCCAGGCCGCGAAGCGGTCCTCGCCGGGGCGGTCGTGCTGCACGGCCGGCTGCGCCTGCGCCCACGCGCGGTAGAACAGCAGCAGCAGGCGATGGTGGAACAGGTCCAGGAAGCGCGCCAGCGTGGCGTCGCCGCGGTAGCGCAGCCGCTCGCGCACGTACTCGGTGAAGTGCAGCGGCATCGGCCCTTGCGGGCCGAGCAGGCCGAAGAAGCGCACGCCCAGCCGTGGCGCCGCTTCTGTCTCCCTCCCCCTCTGGGGGAGGGTCGGGGTGGGGGCACGCCGCGCGAAACTCGCCAGCGCCGCCGGTGCGAAATCGAGCTCAGGCTCCTCGCCCAGCCGCAGCGCCTCCTGCGAGGGCCGCAGCGCCCGGCCGAGACGCGGCCACTCGGGCCGCAGCGCCTCCACCTGGCGCAGCACGGCGAAGAAGTCGTGGGCGCGCGGCTCGCGTTCGAGGGCAGAGAAGAGCGCGGCGAGGGCTTCGGCGCGGCGGGCGGCGTCGAAGGACGACGCTGGCGGGACGGGTTCGCGCTTCACACCGGCTCCCGCAGGCCGCTGCGCGGCGGCCAGCGCATCACCTCGCCCCGTTGCGGCGTGCGCAGCGTCAGCTGGGTGAAGCTGTTGATCGCGGCATGGCGGGCGAAGAAGCGCTCCAGCACGCTGGCGAGCAGGAAGGCGCTGCTGCCCTGGAAGGCGAGCTCGTCGAGCTCCAGCGCGATCTCCACGCCGGAGCCGAAACTCAGCGGCCCCGCCACTGGCAGGCGGCGCACGGCAGGCCGCACCTGCAGCGCCTGCACGCCCTGCACCTGACGCGCCCAGGCCGTGTCCTCCGGCGGCGCATAGAGCGCCAGCATGGTCCGCAGCGCCGACGCGGCCTGCTGCGGCGTCTCGCCGACCAGCGACAGGTGGTTCAGGGTCAGGTGGCTCACCAGCTGCCAGCCCAGCTCGCCGACCGGGCGGCGCGTCACGGGCCGCGTCGGCCCACGCAGCACGTCGATGCGCCCCACCGGTCCCGGCGACTCCAGCCGCCACAGCGCGTGCGCTCCCTGCGGCGCCCCGGCGCGCGGCAGCAGCGCCGGCAGGTCGCGGTTGGTGACCCAGGCCGAGACCGAGAGCTGCCGAACGTCTTCGCGGTAAGGGGCATGGGCCGGATCGACCAGCGCCAGGTACACCTCCTCGCCCACGTGGGCCGAGCGCGGCCCCTGCTCCTTCTGGCGCGTGGACAGCAGGCGCGGCTCGCGCCGCACCGTGTAGTAGCCGCGCGTGCCGGGCTCGCGCGTCGGCAGGCCTTCGTGCGAGGTCGCGTAGAGCGGCAGGAACTCCTGCTGCGCCACCGCGCCGGTGCCGTAGCCGGTGACGGAGGCGATGCTATGCACCTCGTAGTCCATCGGACGGGCGCGGTCCGGCACCACGTGGTAGTCCCAGGAGCCGGTTCCGAGCTGGATGCGGTCCAGCCGCTTCGGAAACAGGTTGATCGCCGGCGTGCAGAACAAGGCCAGGCTGTTCGCATGGACCAGCGCTTCCAGCGCCGCGTCGCCGCGCCGCAGGAAGACCACGAGCTCCAGCTCGCTGCCTGCCACGCGCGCCAGCCGCGGCGCGAGCTCGGTCAGCTCGAAGAACAGCAGCCGCTGCGGCAAGGCGGCGCACTCCTGCAGCAGCCGGTAGCCGGAGAACGCGCGCAGCGATTCGGGCAGCAGCGCCTCCTCGGCGGCGAAGCCGAGTCCGCGCACGCTTTCGGCCCCGCGCCATTGCGGCGACAGGCTGCCCTCCGCGCCGCCGCCCGCGTGCACCAGCGTGCCGGCCGCCGCCCCCAGCACCAGCTCGTGCAACCGGAAGGCGACGTCGTCGGGTGCGCTGATGTAGAAGGCCAGCCGCTCCAGCCCCAGGTCGCGAAAGGCGAGCCCGCCGCCGCAGCGCAGCCGGATGCGCAGCCCGCCGCGCGTGCCCTGCGCCTGCGGCAGGCGCGCCACTGGCAGGTCGGCCGCATGGCTGAAGTAGCGCACGTCGGCCAGCTCGATCGGCCACAGCGTCACCGCATGGGCGCTGCGGTACTCGCAATGCGTCTCCTGCCCGCGCGCGAGCTCGGAGAAGATGGCGCTGCCGCGCGGGACCTCGTAGCCCTTGACCAGGTTGGGGTCGGCCGGGTCGACGCCGTAGCGCGCCACCAGCATCGAAGGCACCGGCGCCAGGAAGTTGGGATAGATCGCCTCCAGCAGGTGGGCGATCAGCCGCGGCTGCTCCGCCTCCAGC
>NZ_DASSVG010000483.1:0-4099 GCF_035706265.1 Ramlibacter sp.
CGGCTGGCGCTGACCAGCAACGTCGCACTGAACAGCGTGGCGCAGGCGCCGAGCGCCCAGCGCGTGCGGCCGCGCGGGCCCGACTCGCCGCCCTGCAGCCACCAGCCCAGCGCCGCCGCGGCCAGGATCGCGAGATAGAGCGCCGACTGGTTCACATGGCCCACCGACGGCAGCTCGAAGAATTCCTTCTTCTCCGCCAGGAAGGGAACCAGCCCGAAAGGAATCGCCAGCGCCAACCCCAGGCAGGCCGCGGCGCGCAACGGCCGCAGGCTGCGCGGCCCGATCCCGGAGCGCGACACCACCCAGGAGAACAGGACCACGCGGGTGACGCCCCGCAGGTCGCCGGCGTACCCCGCGAGGCCGGAAGCGAAGGCCGATGCCAGCATGAGGCCGAAGGCGGTGTCGACCGCCGTCCACGGCCCGCCAAGGTCGCGGGTGAGCGCGGCACGGACCGCCCACACGGCCAGGAACAGGCCGGCGACGATGTTCTTCGGCGCCTCCAGCAGCGGCAGGGTGAACAGGAACACCAGCAGCAGCGCCACCATGGCCTGCTGCAGCCGCACTTCGGCCGACCCGTGCGCCGCCAGCCGCACGGCGCCGCTCCCCTGCGACATCACGCGGCCCGGAAGTAGTCGCGGTACCACTGCACCAGGCGCGGCAGCCCCACTTCGATCGGCGTGGTCGGCGCCCAGCCGGTGGCAGCGCGCAGCTTGCTCACGTCGGCCGCCGTCGTCTGCACGTCGCCGGGCTGCATGGGCAGCATCCGCCGCACGGCCTGGCGGCCGATCGCCTGCTCCAGCACGTCGATGAAGTGCATCAGGCGCACCGGCTGGTTGTTGCCGATGTTGAAGACCCGGTGCGGCACGCCCGGCCCCGCCGGCGGCAGCGCCAGCGCCGCCAGCACGCCGGCGACGATGTCGTCGATGTACGTGAAGTCGCGCGCCATGTCGCCGTGGTTGTAGACGTCGATCGGCTCGCCGGCCAGGATCGCGCGCGTGAACTTCATCGGCGCCATGTCCGGGCGGCCCCAGGGGCCGTACACCGTGAAGAAGCGCAGGCCGGTCAGCGCCAGCCCGAACTGCCGCGCGTAGACGGCCGCCATGAGCTCGTTGGCGCGCTTGCTGGCCGCGTACAGGCTGACCGGATCGTCGACCCGGTCGTCCTCGGAGAACGGGAAATGCGTGTTGGCGCCGTACACGCTGCTGGAGGAGGCGTAGACGCAGTGCACCGGCGGATGCGCGCGCAGCCCCTCCAGCACGTTCAGGAAACCGGCCAGGTTGCTGTCGACGTAGTCGTGCGGATGGGTGAACGAATGGCGCACGCCCGCCTGCGCCGCCAGGTGCACCACGTGCGTGAAGCCGTGGGCAACGAACAGCCGGCGCATGCCTTCGGCGTCGTTCAGGTCCAGCGTCTCGAAGCGGAAGCGTTCCCCGCCCGGCGCGCGGCGCACCCGCTCCAGCCGGTCGCGCTTGATCTGCGGGTCGTAGTAGGCGTTGAGGTTGTCGATCCCGAGAACGCTCTCGCCCCGGTTCAGCAGTTCCTCGGCCACGGCAGCGCCGATGAAGCCCGCCGCCCCCGTGACCAGGATCATGCGCCGACTCCGCTGCGCCCGATGCCGTAGTAGGCCAGGCCGGCCTTGCGCACGGCCGCCGGGTCGTACAGGTTGCGGCCGTCGAACAGCACCTTGGCCTTGAGCGCCCGCGCCAGCACCTCGAAATCGGGACTGCGGAATTCGAGCCACTCGGTGACGACCACCAGCGCGTCGGCGCCCTCCAGCGCCGCTGGCGCCGAGGGCACGAAGCTCACGCCGGCGCGCCCGTGCAGGGCGCGTTCAGCATTGGCGGTGGCCTCGGGATCGTAGGCACGGACCTGGGCGCCGGCCTGCAGCAGGACGTCGATGATGGCGAGGCTGGATGCCTCCCGCACGTCGTCGGTGTTGGCCTTGAAGGCCAGGCCCCACAGCGCGATGGTGCGGCCCTGCAGGCGGCCGCCGAAGTGCTGCACCACCTTGTCGGCCAGCAGGCGGCGCTGCCGCGTGTTGACGTTCTGGGCCGCGCGCATCATCTCGGCCGGCTCGCCCGATTCTTCCGAGGTGTGGATCAGCGCCCGCAGGTCCTTGGGGAAGCAGGAGCCGCCGAAGCCGGCGCCGGCGTAGAGGAACTGCGGGCCGATGCGCGGGTCCGCCCCGACGCCGCGGCGCACCTGCTCGATGTCCACGCCCACGCGGTCGGCCAGGTTGGCCAGCTCGTTCATGAACGAGATGCGCACCGCCAGCATGCAGTTCGACGCGTACTTGGTGAACTCGGACGAGCGCACGTCCATGAACAGGACGCGGTCGTGGTTGCGGTTGAAGGGCGCATAGAGCTCGCGCAGGGTCTCGCGCGAGGTGGTGTCGGCCGGGTCGACGCCGACCACGATGCGGTCGGGCCGCATGAAGTCCTCCACCGCCACGCCTTCCTTGAGGAATTCGGGGTTGGAGGCGACGCTCACCCGGTGCGGCACCCCGCGCTTGCGCAGTTCCTCCTCGGCGGCCGCGCGCACCTTGTCGCTGGTGCCGACCGGCACGGTGGACTTCACGACCACCAGCGTGTCGCGGTTCATGCGGCGGCCCAGTTCGCGCGCGGCCTCCAGCACGTGGCTCAGGTCGGCCGAGCCGTCCTCGTCCGACGGCGTGCCCACGGCAATGAAGACGACGGCCGCATGCG
This sequence comes from Ramlibacter sp., assembly GCF_035706265.1. Lineage (GTDB taxonomy): Bacteria > Pseudomonadota > Gammaproteobacteria > Burkholderiales > Burkholderiaceae_C > Ramlibacter. The sequence goes on from NZ_DASSVG010000483.1 coordinate 2,706, forward strand.
CCACCGCTTCGGCGTAGTCGGTCGAGAAGCGGAGCCGCCCGGCGGCCAGGCCCCGTGCGCACACCGCGTCGAGGCCGGGTTCGTGGATCGGAATCTCGCCGTTCTTCAGGCGTTCGATCTTGCCCGCGTCGTAATCGATGCAGAGCACGTGGTTGCCGGTGTCGGCGAGGCAGGCGCCGGTGACGAGGCCCACGTAGCCGGAGCCGATGACGGTAATCTTCATGGAACCGCGGATTCTACCGGCGGGGCCGCGCCGCGCGGGGGCTACAAGAGCACGATGTCGTACTGCTCCTGTCCCATCGCCGACTCGCTCTGCAGCGAGATCGGCTTGCCGATGAAGTCCGACAGGCCGGCCAGGTGCTGGCTCTCCTCGTCGAGGAACAGCTCGATCACCTTGGGCGCAGCGATCACGCGGTATTCGCGCGGATTGAACTGGCGCGCCTCGCGCAGGATCTCGCGCAGGATGTCGTAGGCCACCGTGCGCGGCGTGCGCACCGTGCCCTTGCCCTGGCAGACCGGACAGGGTTCGCACAGCATGTGCGCCAGCGACTCGCGCGTGCGCTTGCGCGTCATCTCCACCAGCCCCAGCTGCGAGAAGCCCCCGGCCATCGTCTTCACGCGGTCGCGCGCGAGCTGCTTGCGGAACTCCGCCAGCACGGCCTCGCGGTGGTCGTCGCGCTGCATGTCGATGAAGTCGACGATGATGATGCCGCCCAGGTTGCGCAGGCGCAGCTGGCGCGCGATCGCCTGCGCGGCCTCCAGGTTGGTCTTGAAGATCGTCTCGTCGAAGTTGCGCGAGCCGACGTAGCCGCCCGTGTTGACGTCGATGGTGGTGAGCGCCTCGGTCTGGTCCACGATCAGGTAGCCACCCGACTTGAGCTCCACCCGCCGGCCCAGGGCCTTGGCGATCTCCTCGTCCACCGAATAGAGATCGAAGATCGGCCGCTCGCCCTTGTACAGCTGCAAACGCGTGGCCGCGGCCGGCATGAATTCCTGCCCGAAGGCCTGCAGCAGCGCGAACTGCTCGCGCGAATCGATGCGGATCGTCTGCGTCTGGTCGGTCACCAGGTCGCGCAGCACGCGCTGCAGCAGGTTCAGGTCCTGGTGCAGCAGGGCGGGCGGCGGCAGCCGGGTGGCCGATTCGCGGATGCGCGCCCAGGTCTTGCGCAGGTAGGCGATGTCCTCGGCCAGCTCGGCGTCGCTCGCGTCCTCGCCGTTGGTGCGCAGGATGAAGCCGCCGCCCGCCTCGCCCACCAGCTTGTTCAGGCGCCGCCGCAGCGCGTCGCGCTGCTCGGAGGGGATCTTCTGCGAGACGCCCACGTGGTCGTCCTGCGGCAGGAACACCAGCAGCCGCCCGGCGATGCTGATCTGCGTGGACAGGCGCGCGCCCTTGG
>NZ_DASSVG010000484.1:0-3577 GCF_035706265.1 Ramlibacter sp.
TCAACAACGGCAAGTCGCTGTCGGTCTCCGACGCCGTCTTCGGCCGTGAGTTCAGCGAAGACCTGGTCCACCAGGTCGTCGTCGCCTACCGCAACGCGGGCCGCGCCGGCACCAAGGCGCAGAAGACGCGTTCGGAAGTCAGCGGCACCACCAAGAAGTCGAAGAAGCAGAAGGGCGGCGGCGCGCGTCATGGCGCCCTGACGGCCCCGATCTTCGTCGGCGGCGGCGTGACCTTCGCGGCCAAGCCGCGCAGCTTCGCGCAGAAGGTGAACCGCAAGATGTACCGCGCGGCCATGGCCGCGATCCTGTCCGAGCTCAACCGCCAGGGCCGGATCACCGTGGTCGAGTCCTTCGACGTCGACGCGCCGAAGACCTCCGGCATGGTGGCGAAGCTGGCGGGCCTCAAGCTCGGCCAGCGTCCGCTGATCGTGACCGAGGACGCGAGCGAGAACCTGTTCCTGTCGGCCCGCAACCTGCCTTACGTGCAGGTCCGCGACGTGCAGGGCCTGGATCCGGTCGCCCTGGTCGGCGCCGACTCGGTGGTCCTGACCTCCGACGCCGTGAAGAAGATCGAGGAGTGGCTGGCATGAACGAGGCCAAGCTGTACGACGTGATCCGCGCCCCGCGCGTGTCCGAGAAGACCGCCCGCCTGCAGGAGGTCTCGAACCAGTACGTGTTCGAGGTCGCCGGCACCGCCACCAAGGCGGACATCAAGGTCGCGGTCGAGAAGCTCTTCGACGTCAAGGTCGAGGCGGTCAACGTGGTGAACGTGAAGGGCAAGGGCAAGGCCTTCCGCAACCGCATGGGCCGCCGCGGCGACTGGCGCAAGGCATACGTGAAGCTGGCCGACGGCCAGTCGATCGACGTGATGGCCACGGCCTGAGGAACGATCCATGGCATTGATGACCTTCAAACCCACTTCCGCCGGCCGTCGCTCGATGGTCCGCGTGGTCACGCCGGGCCTGCACAAGGGCGCCCCGCATGCCGCGCTGGTGGAGAAGCAGGGCAAGACCGGCGGCCGTAACCACCACGGCCGCATCACCACCCGCCACGTCGGCGGTGGCCACAAGCAGCACTACCGCCTGATCGACTTCAAGCGCGACAAGGAAGGCATCCCGGCGCGCGTCGAACGGATCGAGTACGACCCGAACCGCACCGCGCACATCGCGCTGCTGTGCTACGTCGACGGCGAGCGCCGCTACATCATCGCGCCCAAGGGCCTGAAGGCCGGCGAGCAGGTGATCGCGGGCGCCGACGCGCCGATCAAGGTCGGCAACACCCTGCCGCTGCGCAACATCCCGGTCGGTTCCACGATCCACTGCATCGAGATGAAGCCGGGCAAGGGCGCGCAGATGGCGCGCGCCGCCGGCGCCGGCGTGCAGCTGGTCGCCCGCGAGGGCGTCTACGCGATGCTCCGCCTGCGTTCGGGCGAGATGCGCAAGGTGCCGTCCGAGTGCCGCGCCACCATCGGCGAAGTCGGCAACGTCGAGCACAACCTCGAGAAGCTGGGCAAGGCCGGCGCCAAGCGCTGGCGCGGCGTGCGCCCGACCGTCCGCGGCGCGGCCATGAACCCGGTCGACCATCCGCACGGCGGCGGCGAGGCCAAGGCCGGCCAGGGCAACCCGCACCCGGTCACCCCGTGGGGCGTCCCGACCAAGGGTTACAAGACCCGCAAGAACAAGCGCACGCAGCAGTTCATCGTGCGCGACCGCAGGAGCTGATCGGTATGGCACGTTCACTCAAGAAGGGCCCGTTCGTCGACCACCACCTCATCAAGAAGGTGGAGGCCGCGGGCAGCAGCAAGAAGCCGATCAAGACCTGGTCGCGCCGTTCGATGGTCATGCCGGAGATGGTCGGTTTCACCATCGCCGTCCACAACGGCAAGAACCACATCCCGGTGCTGGTCAACGAGAACATGGTCGGCCACAAGCTCGGCGAGTTCGCCATGACCCGCACGTTCAAGGGCCATGGCGGCGACAAGAAGGCCGGGAAGTAAGGAGATGACCATGGAAGCGAAGGCAATCCTGCGCACCGCGCGCATCTCCCCCCAGAAGGCCCGCCTGGTCGCCGACCAGGTGCGCGGGCTGTCGGCCGAACGCGCCGTCAACCTGCTGAAGTTCTCGGACAAGAAGGCCGCCCACATGATCCGCAAGGTCGTCGAGTCGGCGATCGCCAACGCGGAGAACAACCAGGGCGCCGACGTGGACGAGCTGAAGGTCACCACCATCATGGTCGACGAGGGTCCGTCGCTGAAGCGCTTCATGGCGCGTGCGAAGGGCCGTGGCACGCGCATCCTGAAGCGCACCAGCCACATCACCGTCGTCGTCGGCGAGGGCAAGTAACCATGGGTCACAAAGTTCATCCCACCGGCATCCGCCTGGGCATCTCCAAGGACTGGAATTCCAAGTGGTACGCCGGCAAGAAGGAATACGCCGGTTACCTGGCCGCCGACCTCAAGGTCCGCGACATGCTGCGCAAGAAGCTGGCCGCGGCCGGGATCTCGAAGATCCTGATCGAGCGCCCGGCGAAGACCGCGCGCGTGACGATCCACACCGCCCGCCCGGGCGTGGTGATCGGCAAGCGCGGCGAGGACATCGAGAAGCTGCGCAAGGACGTCAGCGACCTGATGGGCGTCCCGGCGCACATCAACGTCACCGAGGTCCGCAAGCCGGAGCTCGACGCGCAGCTGGTCGCCGAGTCGATCGCGCAGCAGCTCGAGCGCCGCATCATGTTCCGCCGCGCGATGAAGCGCGCCGTCGGCAACGCGATGCGCCTGGGCGCGCTGGGCATCAAGGTCAACGTGGCCGGCCGCCTGAACGGCGCCGAGATCGCGCGTTCGGAGTGGTACCGCGAGGGCCGCGTCCCGCTGCACACCCTGCGCGCGGACGTGGACTACGGCTTCGCCGAGGCGAAGACGACCTACGGGATCATCGGCATCAAGGTCTGGGTCTACAAGGGCGAGATCTTCGATTTCTCCCAGGTCGGCCAGGAGAAGCAGGACGATTCGCCGCGCGCCGAGCGCGGTGATCGCGAGCGCACCGAGCGTCCCCGCGGCCCGCGCCGCGAGCGCGGCGATCGTGGCGAGCGCGGCGAGGCGAGGGAATAAACCATGCTGCAACCCAAGCGAACCAAATTCCGCAAGATGCACAAGGGCCGCAACGACGGCCTGTCCTGGAACGGCAATGCCGTCAGCTTCGGCGAGTTCGGCCTCAAGGCCACCGCGACCGGCCAGCTGACGTCGCGCCAGATCGAGGCCGCGCGTCGTTCGATCAGCCGCTACGTCAAGCGCGGCGGCAAGATGTGGATCCGCGTGTTCCCGGACAAGCCGATCACCAAGAAGCCGATCGAAGTGCGAATGGGCTCCGGCAAGGGCAACGTCGAGTACTGGGTCGCGCAGATCCAGCCCGGCCGCATGATCTACGAGATCGAGGGCGTGGACGAGGCGACCGCGCGCGAGGCGTTCCGCCTGGCGGCCGCCAAGCTCTCGGTGACCACCACTTTCGTTGCCCGGACGGTGCGCTGATGGACCTCAAGCAGATGCGTCAGAAGTCGGCCGCCGAGCTCCAGGCCCACCTGG
>NZ_DASSVG010000485.1:0-15298 GCF_035706265.1 Ramlibacter sp.
GGAGCAGGCCCGCATCACGGGTTCGACGGCAGTGACGAGTCCGCTGGCCGGGCGGCGGATCTGCAGCTGGCCGTCGCGCATCTCGTGGATGTAGGGCTCGCGGTTGGAGACCACGATCACCTCGTCGCCGCGCAGCTGGGTGCGCAGCAGGGCCTGCAGGCGGTGCGGCGTCCACTCCGCGTCGGCGCCCTGCAGGCGTTTGTATTCGTCCTCCACCTCGCGCAGCCGCTCGCGCAGGTCCGCCGCCAGCGGCGCCAGCTCGGGCGAGGGCGTGAGCGGGCGCAGCAGGCCTTCGCCGTGCAGCAGCGCGCGGGCGCCCGCGATCCAGCCGCGCCAGCTCAGTTGCGCCACGATCAGCGTCATCAGCGCGATCACGGCGCCCAGGCCCGCGATCAGGATCACCAGGTAGCGGCGCGTGTCCTGGCTGCGCCGCTCGATGAAGCTCAGGTCGTGCATCAGCACGAGCTGGCCCACCGGGCCGGCCTCGCCGGTGATCGGGTGCACGCTGACGTGGACGGGGCCGCCTTCGATGCTCAGGTTGTCGCCCTTGGAGGCGGACAGGGCCGAGGCTTCTTCGCAGGTGAGTTCGCTGGGGAAGTGGCTGGTGCGGCGCACCATCTCGCCGCTGGGCGAACACAGGCCGATGGCCACCAGGCGCTCGTCCTGCAAGGACCGGTCGAACAGGGCCTGCAGCTTGCGGCCGCGGCTGTCGTTGGCGGCCTCGGCCACCGATTCCGAGAGGGCGTTGGCCACCAGGGTGCCACGCATGTCGAGGTCGCGGGCGAACCAGCGCAGGGTCAACTGGTCCATCACGGGAACCGCCAGGTAGGCCGCGCCCGCGAGGATCAGGATCAGCGGCAGCAGGAAGCGCAGCTGCAATCCGAGAGTCTTCATGAGCCGGATTTTCGCGGCCCCGCAAACGTCGAGGCCCGACAGTACGGCTTTTTCCCGGGTTCACCCGTACGGGGTTTAATCCCGTTTTCTTACCTGCGTGGACCTTCTTCTTCGCCGAGCAGGATCGCGAGGCCGGCGTCGGGCTCGAAGCGGCCGTTGCGCCAGCACAGCCGCGTGGGGCCGGGCAGCATCTGGGCGCCCTCGGGATGCCACGGGTCGCCGGGGTAGCACAGCACGCGCGTGCCCTCCACGTCGTGCGGCTCCGGACGGATGCACGGCGGCGTGCGCGAACGCGCCGCGGCGAAGGCGCTGGCCACGCTGCGGTGGCGGGCCAGGTGGGTGAGGCTCATGATCTGCGGCGGCGCCAGGTCGATCTGGCCGTCCCAGTACTGGCGCAGGGCGGCGCGCGGCGTGATCCAGGCGCTCTCGGTCGCCTCGTGCTCGTCGTGCCGTGCTTCCTGCCCGGGCGGCACGGTGGCGAGGAAGAAGCGGGTGTCGAAGCGCCGCCGGCCCACGCTGCTCAAGGTGGGCGTGATCCAGCGCGACCAGGGCTGCAGCGCGCCGGCCGCGAGCCGCAGTTCCAGCGGCGCAAGCAGTTCGTCGAAGCCGCGTCCGCCGCGCAGCGCGGCCCACAGATCGGTGACCTGCGCCGGCGGCACGTCGGCCAGCAGCAGGCCGGCCTCCTCGAACAGCTCGCGCACGGCGGCGACGTAGAGCCCCGCCGCCGCTGCGGGCGTGAGCTCCGGCTCGGCGAGCAGCGCGTGCAAGGCCTGCGCGTCGCGATCGAGGCGCTGCACCCAGCGCGCGTCCTCCGCATCGACCTTGCCGCCCGGGAACACGTAGGCGCCGCCCAGCACGAAGGACTGGCTGTGGCGCCGCAGCAGGAACACCTCGAGGTCGCCGGCGCCATCGCGCAGCAGCACCACGGAAGCCGAAGGCGCGGGAGTCTCGTAATTGCGCTTCGTGATCAATTCAAGAGCCATGGCCCTAGTGTCCCATGCCCGGCCGCGGCGCTATCCTCCGTGCATGCCCGACTTCTCCGATGCCATCCGCCACGCGCAGGCGCACGAAGTGCCCTGGACGCGCGACCCCGCCGCCGACCCCGCGAAGTGGGGCGTGCACCACGACGACCCGCCGCCCTTCAACCGCCTGCGCGGGCCGGTGCATCCGCGCGGCGGCGTCTCCGGAGTGATCCGGGTCGGCGGGGAAGAGGTCGCCGCCTGGGGCGAGCCCGATCGCGCCGACCTCACCTTCAGCGTCGCCAAGACCTACCTCGCCCTCCTGGCCGGCGTGGCGCAGCGGCGCGGGCTGCTGCCCGACGCGAACGAGCGGATCGCCGCGCGCCTGCCCGGCATCGGCTTCGACGATGCGCACAACCGGGAGATCACCTGGGCCCACATGCTGGAGCAGACCAGCGAGTGGCAGGGCACCTGCCTGGGCATGCCCGACCAGGTGGAGCACAACCGCCGCGTCTCGCACGATCCCAAGCCGCCGCAGGGCCGCAAGGGCGAGGCGCGGGTGCTGCAGCGGCCGGGGACCTACTGGGAATACAACGACGTGCGCATCAACCAGCTCTCGCTGGCGCTGCTGCACCTGTTCCGCCGGCCGCTGCCGGAGGTGTTCGCGCAGGAGGTGCTGCAGCCGCTGGGCGCCGGGCGCGATTTCCGCTGGGTGGGCTACGACGACGCCTGGGTGGAGATCGACGGCGTGCGCATGCAGTCGGTGCCGGGCGGCACGCACTGGGGCGCCGGCGTCTCGATCAGCGCGCGCGACCAGGCCCGCATCGGGCAGCTGCTGCTCGATGGCGGCGCCCACGGCGGCGAGCAGATCGTGCCGGCCGCCTGGGTCGCGCGCATGCAGCAGCCCTGCGCCGTCGCGCCCTTCTACGGCTGGCTCACCTGGCTCAATCGCAACGGCGCGATGTTCGCGGACGCCTCGCGCGAGAGCTGGTTCATGGTCGGCGCCGGCGGCAACTACGTGTGGATGGATCCGAAGCACCGCGCGGTGGTGGTGGTGCGGTGGCTCGATGGCGCGGCCGCGCCGGGCTTCGTGAGCCGGGTCGCGAAGGTGCTCGGCGCGTAACGCTGGGCTTCCCGGCGCGCACTGCGCGCGGTCAGCACCAGCCTACATGCGCTCCCGCATCCTTTGCTCGATCAATTCCCGCGTGGCCCGCACTTCGCTTGCGAACGGGCTCTGCGAGCCCTCGGCCTTGCGGATCACGGACAGGGCGTCGGCCTGGCGGCCCTGGTCCGACAGGGTCTGCGCCAGGTTGTTCATCAGGACCACCGAGTCGGGGAATTTCAGCAGCGCGGTGCGCAGCACCTCCGCTGCGTCTTCCAGTGCGCCGCTTGCGTGCAAATGGTTCGCCAGCCCCACGGCGGCCGGCAGGCTCTCCGGCCAGCGCTCCAGCGCCGCGCGGTAGCCGCGCGCGGCCGCTGCGTGGTCGCCCGTGCGCGCCAGCCCGAGCAGCGCCTCCAGCCAGCGGCTCTCGGTGGCGGTGACGGGGACGTCCTCGGGCGGGCTGACGACCATCGCCCAGTACTTGCCGGCCAGCCAGGTGCGCTCGAAATAGGAGAAGGGCATCTCCTGCCGCGGCTGCAGCCCGGAGCGCAGGTAGATCGTGCCGGTGCCGTAGTCGAAGCCGTTGACGACGGCGTAGTGCCACTGCGGCAGCATCAGGCCCACGTCCTGCAGCACCACGACGGGGCGGCCGGACGCCACTTCGCGCAGCAGGTCGGAATAGGTGGGTGCGAGCCGGTAGCTCACGAGGCCGTGGCGGCGCGGGGCCGCCAGCATCTCCAGCTGCAGGCTGCCTTGCCGCGCCGGCAGCCATACTTCGTCGACCAGCGCGTGCGGTTCCACCGGCGCGCCGGCGAACTTCATCGCCATGGCCAGCGCGGCCGGGCCGCACTGGTATTCGTCCTGGGGAAAGAAGGGCACCTGCGCGAGCTCCACCTGCTGCGGCACCCCGGCCGGCCAGCCCGTGCGCAGGCCGACGGTCTGCGGGATCAGCGTCGTGCAGCCCGCCAGCAGGAACACGGCGGCTGCCAGCAGCAGCCGCCGTGCCTGGCGCAGGACCGTCTCTTGCGCCTGCATCCGCTTACGTGCGGATCGCGTAGTACCACACCAGGGCAGCGACCAGCACGATCGCCAGCCAGCCCCAGCCGCTGATGCCGCCGGCCGGCGCGGCCTGGATGTCCTGCGCCAGCGCGTGCACTTCCTGGTCCGTCATGCTCTTGACGCGCTCGCGCGCGGCCAACGGATCGACCCCTGCCGCCTGCAGCTGCGCCGCCACGTCCGTGCGGTCGAGCGCGCTCAGCAGCATGGTGCGCTCGGGGCTGGGCGTGGCGGCAGCCGCCTGGTCCGCGCCGATCAGGCCGGCGTGCGCAGTCTGGAACGACAGCGCGAAGAGGGAAACCACCAACACCCGGCAGGTCGTTTTCTTGAATGCGAGATTCATGGATGCGCTCCTTGGTTGTGTGTCCCGCTCCGGCGGGGAGCCGGCAACGCGGAGCGCCATTTACGCATGCGCTATCCCTCGACGGTGCAGCGCTTCGCCTACTCGAAACACGTCGATGCAAGTGTTGCCATCCGTGTCCGCACGGCCGCCGCCGAGGCGCGCATGCGTTGCAGGAGCGATCAGGATTCGGGCGGAACGGCCGTGCTCTCCAGGGCCGCGGGATCGCGGCGGATGGTCTCGCGGACGCGGTGTTCGCGCCGGTCGAGCTTGCCGAAGGCGTGGTCGAGCGCGTGCTCCAGTTTCTCGGCCGCACCGCGGAACGCCAGGTTCTGGTCCGGCCCGTAGTTGGTGACGGCGATCGGCGCCCGGCCGTTGATGCGTGCCTCCATCATGCAGCGCTTGTCCACGCCGCCGCCCTTCACCGCATGGTTCTCGTCGGTGATCTGCACTTCCACGCTGGTGATGTCCTGGTCGAAGCGCGCGAGATGCTCGTTGAGGTATTCGCCGGCCCAGCGTTCGAGGGCGTCCTTGTTGTCGATGTCGTTGCTGGTGTTGACTTGCACTTTCATGCGGTTTCCTTTCAGCGTCTGCTCCCATCCTGCGGACGGCCGGGCTGCGTGGCAAGTGGGTGGCCTTCGACCGGCCGTGTCGGACGCGGACTGCCACCCGCTATCCTCGGCACCCGAAGGAGACCACGCATGCTCGACATCATCGAGGCGGAGTCGGGTCCGGACCCGACCGCCACCATTCTGATCCTCCACGGCCTCGGCGCGGACGGCAACGACTTCGTTCCCATTGCCCAGGAGCTGCAATTGGAGGCGGTGGGGCCGGTGCGCTTCATCTTCCCGCACGCGCCGGTGATGCCGGTGACGATCAACAACGGCATGCGCATGCGGGCCTGGTACGACATCCTCGGCTTCGACGACGCGTCGGCGCAGGACGAGGCGGGACTGCGGCGCTCGCAACAGCTGGTGGAGGCGCTGCTGAAGCGCGAGAAGGAGCGCGGCGTGCCGGCGCACCGCATCGTGCTGGGGGGCTTCTCGCAGGGCTGCGCGATCTCGCTGCTGACGGGGCTGCGCCATCCCGAGCGGCTGGCGGGGATCATGGGGCTTTCGGGCTACCTGCCGCTGGCGGACAAGACCGCGGCCGAGGCCACCGCCGCGGGCCGGCAGACGCCGGTCTTCCTGGCCCACGGCACGCACGACGAAGTGGTGGCGCTGGAGCGCGCCGAGGCCTCGCGCGACGCCTTGCAGGCGCTGGGCTGCGAGGTGGAGTGGCACGAGTACCTGATGGGCCACGCGGTCTCGCCGCTGGAGATCGAGGAGATGAATGCGTGGCTGGTGAGGGTGCTGGGGCAGGGGTGAGCGCGGGTTTGCAGCCGCCCGAGCGCTGGGCTTCGGCGCGCTGCGCGCGCGCTCAGCTCCAGCCTACGGGGAAGCCCGCGCCCCGCGCATCAACCCACCTCGCCGCCGAAGGTGGCGATCAGGTTGTCGATGTACTTCTCGACCAGCTTCTCGAACTCGCCTTCGACCACCGGGCCGACCACGGGCTTCATGAGCGCCGGCAGGGGCACGTCCACCTTGCCCTGGATCTTCAGCACGCACTTGGTGGACTTGCCCTGGCGGTCGGCGACCTGCCAGCTGCCGCCGACGAGGGCGTTGCCGACGCCCTTCACCGGCGTCCAGGTCACCGTGCCCTTGGCCTTGTCGCTCGCATACTTGCTCGCGTACACGGTCTGCAGGTGGACCTGCGCGGTGCCGACCTTCTGCATCTCCCACTTGTAGACGCCGTCGCCGAGGTCCGTGAGCCGGTCCACCTTGGGGAAGTGCGAGACCGAACGCGGCACATCCGCCAGCAGCGCGAAGACCTCGTCACAGGGCGCGCGGACCTCGAATTCGTAGCCCAGCTCGATGGGCACGTTCACGCTCATGGCTGCCTCCTCGGGGTGCGGAACGCGGCCATTCTGCCACCCGGCCCCGCGTGGGCCATCCGCACTCGGGTGGACCGCCGCCCTGCCGCCCAGGCTGGGCGCCCTTGACCGCCGCCAAGCAGGGTCGCCGCAAAGGTGTTAACTTCGCACGAAAGACCTGATCCCAGAGGGCGACCGAACATTCCATGAGCAAACTGCAAGAGGCCTTGGGCACGCTTGCGCCCGCGCGGCTGCAAGGCATCCGGCGCGGCATCGAGAAGGAGAGCCTGCGCGCCGACGCCGGCGGCGCGCTGGCGCTCACGCCGCATCCGGCGGCGCTCGGCTCCGCGCTGACGCACCCCCACATCACCACCGACTACAGCGAGTCGCAGCTGGAGCTGATCACGGGCGTGCACGCCAGCGTGGAGCAGTGCCTCGAGGAGCTCACCAACATCCACCAGTTCGTCTACCGGGCGCTGGGCGACGAGCTGCTGTGGGTCAGCAGCATGCCCTGCACGCTGCCGGCGGACGAGAACATCCCGATCGGCCGCTACGGTGCGTCCAACGTCGGTCGCGCCAAGAGCGTGTACCGGGTGGGCCTCGCGCACCGCTACGGGCGGCGCATGCAGACCATCTCCGGCATCCACTACAACTGGTCGATGCCGGGCGTGAGCGACGCCGACTACTTCGGGCTGATCCGCAACTTCCGCCGCCACGCCTTCCTGCTGCTGTTCCTGTTCGGCGCCTCGCCGGCATGCTGCGCGAGCTTCGTCACCGGGCGCAAGCACGAACTGCAGACGCTCTCGCCCGGCACCGTGTACATGCCGTACGGCACTTCGCTGCGCATGGGTCGCCTGGGCTACCAGAGCGAGGCGCAGGCCAGCCTGGCGGTGAGCTACAACAGCCTCGAAGGCTATGCCGCCTCGCTGTACGAGGCGCTCACCAAGCCGTACCCGGCCTACGAGAAGGTCGGCATCCTCAATCCCGGCGGCGAGTACAACCAGCTCGCCACCAGCCTGCTGCAGATCGAGAACGAGTTCTACGGCACCATCCGGCCCAAGCGCGTGATCCGCCCGGGCGAGCGGCCGCTGCACGCGCTGCGCGAGCGCGGCGTCGAGTACGTCGAAGTGCGGCTGATGGACCTGGATCCCTTCGTGCCGATCGGCATCAAGGCGCAGACGCTGCGCTTCCTCGACGTCTTCCTGCTGCACTGCCTGCTGTCCGAGAGCCCCGAGGACACCCCGCAGGAGATCGCCGCCCTCGGGCGCAACCAGCACCGCACCGCCGCCTTCGGGCGCGATCCCGCCCTGATGCTGGAGCGCGACGGCCGCGAGGTGAAGCTGACGGACTGGGGCGCGGAGGTGCTGGAGCAGTGCACGCCCATTGCGGCGCTGCTGGATTCCGTGCACGCCACCACCGACTACTCGGATGCGCTGCGGGGCGCGCAGGCGCTGCTGTCCACGCCGGACATGCTGCCCTCGGCCCGCGTGCTGGCGGCGATGGCGCGCGACCACGCCAACGGCTTCGGCCCCTTCGCGCTGGCGCAGTCGCGCCTCGCGCGCGACAAGCTGCTCAAGCTGCCCTACTCGGGCGCCCTGCAGCAGCGCATGGAAGCGCTGGCCTGCCAGTCGGTGCAGGACCAGGCCGCCGTGGAGGCCGGCGACACCATGCCCTTCGAGCAGTACCGGCAGCAGTACATCTCGCCCGAGCGCCTGGGCCTGGGCCGCAGCGCGGTGGCGCCGGCGCTCGAGGCGATCTGATCCTGGCAGGCCGACGCACGCCGGCGTCCGACGGGCAAAGCCGACTTGTCCGACACGCGCCGGCCGCGGGTGGCGCGACAGTTGGCGGCTCAACGCGAACCCGGAGCCCGCCATGCCTTCGCCCCGCTTCCGCCGCCTGCCAGTGCTGCTGGCGCTGCTGCTGATCGACGCCGGCGGCGCCGCCCTGGCGCTGGCCGAATCGCCCCTGCCCGACCCGATCGCGCCGGCCGTGATCGGCCGCCCGCTGGACCAGATCGGTCCGGTGCGCAAGCCCCGGTCCGCGCCCGCCAAGGCGGCCAGCCCGCGCAAGCCGGCGCCCTCCGCCCTCCGCAAGACGACCGCCCCTGCAGCGGCGCCGCAGGCGCGGGCACTGCCCGGTGCGGACCCCGATGCGCCGCTGCCGCGCAAGGCCAAGAAGGCGCTCGACGACCGCGAGGACAACCGCGTGCGCGCCGACGACGTCGGCAAGGGCACCCACTTCGCCCGCAAGCCGCTCGGCCCGGGCGCCTACTTCGGCGACAAGGTCCGCGTCGCGGTGCGCGAATACTTCGACAAGCATCCCGTCAGCGGCAGCGCGCCGCGCTGGCAGATCGGCGAGGCGCTGCCCGCGGGCCAGCCCGTGGCCGCGGTGCCCTCCGCCGTGCGCGCCAGCCTGCCCAAGCTGCCGCCCGGCCACCAGTACCTGCAGGTGGGCGGCGACATCCTGCTGGTGGCCTCCGGCTCGAAGATGGTGGTGGACGCCATCAGCGCCCGCGAGGGGCGCTGATCGATGCCCGTGCCCAAAGGAAAAGAGCGGCCTCGCGGCCGCTCTCCGGGCTCCCAACGGCCCTCGGAAACCTACGCTTCCTGGAACGCGTCCTCGCGGGTGCGCTTGATGGCGGGCAGGGCCACGATCAGCAGCAGCACCAGGGTCGCGATCAGCAGCGACAGCGACAGCGGCCGCGTGAACAGGGTGGTGAAGTCGCCGCGCGACAGCAGCAGCGCCCGCCGCAGGTTCTCTTCCATCATCGGGCCCAGGACGAAGCCGAGCAGCAGGGGCGCCGGCTCCATGTTGCAGCGCTGGAAGGCGTAGCCCAGGATGCCGAAGGCCGCGGTGACGAACACGTCGAAGGTGTTGTTGTTGACCGAGTAGACGCCGATGCAGCAGAACACCAGGATGGCCGGGTACAGGTAGCGGTAAGGCACCTTCAGCAGCTTCACCCAGACGCCGATCAGCGGCAGGTTCAGCACGATCAGCATCGCGTTGCCGATCCACATCGAGGCGATCAGGCCCCAGAACAGCTCCGGGTTGCTGGTCATCACCTGCGGGCCCGGCTGGATGTTGTGGATGGTCATCGCGCCCACCATCAGCGCCATCACCACGTTGGACGGGATGCCCAGCGTGAGCAGCGGCACGAAGGAGGTCTGCGCGCCGGCGTTGTTGGCCGCCTCCGGCCCCGCGACGCCCTCGATGGCACCGTGGCCGAATTCGTCGCTGCGCTTGGAGAGCTTCTTCTCCAGCGTGTACGAGGCGAAGGAAGACAGCGTGGCGCCGCCACCGGGCAGCATGCCCAGGAAGGTGCCCAGCACGGTGCCCCGGCAGGCCGCCGGCAGCATGCGGCGGAAGTCGTCCATCGTGGGGAACAGGTTCGTCACCTTGGTGGTGAAGGTCTCGCGGTGCTCGCGCTGCTCCACGTTGGTGACGATCTCGGCGAAGCCGAACAGGCCCATGGCGACCGCGATGAAGCTGACGCCGTCGGTGAGTTCGGGGATGTCGAACGAGAAGCGCGCCACGCCGGAGTTGACGTCGGTGCCGATCAGGCCCAGGGCCAGTCCCAGCAGGATCATGCCGATGGCCTTGATCAGCGAGCCCGAGGCCAGCACCACCGCGCCCACCAGACCCAGCACCATCAGCGAGAAGTATTCGGCCGGGCCGAACTTGAACGCGATCTCGGACATGGGGGTGGCGAACGCGGCCAGCACCAGGGTGGCGACGCAGCCGGCGATGAAGGAGCTGATGCCCGCGGTGGCGAGCGCCGCGCCGGCGCGGCCCTTGCGGGCCATCTGGTAGCCGTCGATCGCGGTCACCACCGACGAGGCCTCACCGGGCAGGTTGACCAGGATGGCGGTGGTGGAGCCGCCGTACTGCGCGCCGTAGTAGATGCCCGCGAGCATGATCAGCGCCGAGACCGGCGGCAGCGCATACGTGATGGGCAGCAGCATCGCGATCGTCGTGGACGGGCCGAGGCCCGGCAGCACGCCGATCAGCGTGCCGAGCAGGCAGCCGACGAACGCGTAGAGAAGGTTGTGAAGAGAGAGCGCCGTCTCGAAGCCCAGCGCCAGGTGCGAAAGCAATTCCATCCCGGGAACCTCAGTTGATCAGGAAGTGGGGCCACAGCGGGATCTGCAGGTTGATGCCCCTGATGAAGGCACCGACGCTGAACAGGATCAGGATCACGGCGTTGGCCAGCGTGCCCTTCCAGCCGAACTCGTGGCTGGCGAGGCTGGAGACGATCACCAGGACGGCGAGCGAGAGCACGAGGCCCAGCGGCTGCAGCAGCAGGCCGAACAGGACCACCGAGCCGATGATCCAGGCCAGCGTGCGCAGTTCGGGCTTCTTCAGCGGGTCTTCGGTGGCGCGCCGGCCCATGCCGGCGGCGGCGGTGGCGGCGCCGATCACCACCATCAGCACGCCGATCCAGAACGGGAACCAGCCGGGTCCCATGCGGGCGGCGTCGCCCATGTTGTAGTTCAGGGCGCCGAGGCTGAATGCGGCGCCGAACGCGATGTAGATCGCCCCAGCCGCGACGTCCTTCTGGTTACGGATGCGTAACTTCATTGCATCTGGTCCCTCAAGTTGCAGCCCGCCAGTTTATGTCATGACATGATCTAAATTGAGCTCGAGTTGGTCCGGGCCCGTACGGGCGAGCCCGGGTGTACAGTGCGGCCCCGAGGGGATCGCATGGAGAAGAAATCGCTCATCGCGCTGGACAAGGCCGGCCTGGAGCGCCAGTCGGAATTCCGTTACCGGCTGCGGCGCTTCCTGCGGTTCGGCGAGGAGGCGGCGCGCGCCGCCGGAGTCACGGCCGTCCAGTACCACCTTATGCTGCATACGCAGGCCTTCCCGGGCCGCGAGTGGGCCAGCATCGGCGAGCTGGCGGAGCGCCTGCAGACGCAGCAGCACGGCGTGGTGGCGCTCGTCACGCGCTGCGAGGAGGCCGGCCTGGTGCGCCGCAAGGAGAACCAGGAGGACCGCCGGCTGGTCGAGGTGCACCTCACGGCCAAGGGGCGGCGCTGCGTCGAGAAGCTGGCGGCGCTGCACTTCGCGGAACTGGGCAACCTGGCCGAAGTGATCGAGGCCGCGCGCGCCAGTGCGGCGCCGGGGTAGGCCGCGGGGGCCGCGCGCGCCAGCACGGCGCCGGACCAGGCCAGCGTCCACTCGGACGGCGCCCACAGGCGGGACGCATGTTCCCCTGCGGGCGCGGATTTCCGCGACAGCTTACAATTGCATTATTCGGGGCTGGAGCGCACGCCGTGTGGGCCCGGTCCGAGACGCAGACCCCGCCCCTGCCGCAGCAGGCCGTGACAGCGCAGGTCTGCACGCACCGGCCCCGCGGCCGGCCGATTCACCCGACGGCATCGCCCCTGCCCGCTGCAGGGGCCTCGCCGTTCGCACGGGCGGGCGCTTGCCGCCCCAGAGGGACCCTGCATGGCGAAGGAAGAACTGATCGAAATGAACGGCCGCGTGGCCGAAATCCTGCCGGACTCGCGCTACCGCGTGATCCTGGACAACGGCCACGAGCTGGTGGCCTATACCGGCGGCAAGATGCGCAAGAACCACATCCGCATCATCGCCGGCGACGTGGTGAGCCTGGAGCTGTCGCCCTACGACCTGAGCAAGGGGCGCATCATGTTCCGCCACCTGCCGAACCGCAACACCACCGGCGCGCCGCCGCAGCACCGCCGCCGCTGAGGCGGCCGACCGGCGTCGCCAAAGCAGGAAGGGCTGCCCGCGGGCAGCCCTTTCGCTTCTTGCGCAGCCAGGGATCAGCCGCCGCCGAGCGTCGCCGGGCGGGTGGCGGCGTAGGCCCGTGCGGCGTCGCCGTGCTTGCGCAGGTCCTCGTCGCGCAGGGCCAGCAGCCGTTCCAGGTCCGCGCGCACGTCGTCCAGCGGGCGCGGCTGCTCCAGCGCCGTCGGGCCGGTGATCACGTCGCCGTAGCTGCTCGGTTCGCCCGCCGCGGTGAGCGGCGCGGGCGAAGAAGGGGGCGGCGGGGCGGTCCAGGTGGAGGGATGGGGCAGGGCCGGGCAGGCGCTCTTGTCCGCCAGCGAGAACTGCCAGGAAACGCCCATCAGCCAGTTGCTCGCCAGCGGGTCGAGCAGGCCCAGCCGCTCGCTGAATTCGTGTTCGAAGGCCACCGCGTGCTGCATCAGCCGCGGATCCCAGTGGCGCACCAGGAAGCGCACGTGCAGGCCGGTCTCGCGCCGCGCCGGGCTGGAGGTGCGCAGCATGTCCGCCGAGATCCAGGTGGGCGGGATGCCGTTGCGGGTGAGCGTCTCGCGCAGCACCATCCTCAGCAGGTCCTTGCGCACGGACTGCGAGTTGCTCCCGGCCTGCGTGTGCTTCGAGTCGAACTGGGTGCTCGGCCCCGTCGCCGCCTGGCGCGGCCGCGCCGCCTTCGCCGGCTTGCGCCCCAGCAGCATGTCGAACAAACCCATGGGCTTGGTTCCCTTCCTCGGTGGCGGGGCAGGCGGATGCTCTGCCGGACCGCTTTCGGGGCTGAGTTTTACATATTGATGCATTTGCGCCAAGCCGGCGGGCCGGCCGGCGGCGCCGCCGGGCGGGAAAAAGCAACGCCGGCCGCGCCGGGCGGCTCGTCAGCTGGGTGCGCTACAGTGCCGCCGTTCTGACTCGACGGTAGGGGAGACCGGATGACAGTGGATTTCGGAGGGCGGGTGGCGATCGTCACCGGGGCCGGCGGCGGCCTGGGCCGGCAGCACGCGCTGGCGCTGGCCGCGCGGGGCGCCAAGGTGCTGGTGAACGACCTGGGCGGTGCCGTCGACGGCACCGGCGGCTCGGCCACGGCGGCCGAACGGGTGGTGGCGGAGATCCGCGCCGCGGGCGGCGAGGCCGTCGCCAACGGCGCATCCGTGACGGATTTCGCGGCGGTGCAGGCCATGGTGCAGCAGGCGGTGGAGACCTGGGGGCGCGTCGACGTCCTGGTCAGCAACGCCGGCATCCTGCGCGACAAGAGCTTCGCCAAGATGGAACTGGCCGATTTCCGCCAGGTGCTGGACGTCCACCTGATGGGCGCCGTGCACTGCTGCAAGGCGCTGTGGCCTCTGATGACGGCGCAGAAGTACGGCCGCATCGTGCTGACCACGTCTTCCACCGGCCTGTACGGCAACTTCGGCCAGACCAACTACGGCGCGGCCAAGCTGGCGCTGGTGGGGCTGATGCAGACGCTGGCCCTGGAAGGGGCCAAGAACGACATCCGGGTCAACTGCCTGGCGCCCACGGCCGTGACGCGCATGACGGAGGGCCTGTTCCCGCCCGACATGCTCGAGGCCTTCGGCCCGCAGGCCGTGGTGCCGGCGATGCTGGTGCTGGCAAGCGAACAGGCGCCGACCCGCACGACCTTGTGTGCCGGCGCGGGCGCGTTCGAGGCGGCCAACATCACCCTGACGCAGGGTGCCTACATCGGCACCGGGCCGGAGGCGCCGGAGCGCCTGCTGGCAAGGCTCGATGAGGTGCGCGACCGCCGCGGCGAAACCGTGCCCGCGAGCGGAGCGGACCAGGGCGCGAACGAGTTGCGGCTGGCGCGCAGGTAGTTACGCGTCGTCGCCGCAGCCGCTGAGGGCCTGCGTCGGGAGGTTCTCCGGCCGGCTCGCGCGGCCGGTGGTCGGGTCGTAGCCCACGCCCTGCAGGTGCAGGGCGAGCGAGGCGTCCATGGTCTGGGCATGGTGCGGAAACCAGACCGCCAGCTCCCGGACCACCTTGCGGATCGGCGCCAGGTTGCCGCGCGCGGCTTCGGCCGCGCCGTGCCGCAGCACCCGCAGCACCGCCTTGTGCTGCGTGGTGTGGGCGTTGCCCAGGGCGAAGCCGGTGGCCAGCATCCACTCGTCCTCGCCGGCGAAGTGCTCGGTGGTGTGCTCGACCAGCTCGTTCCACAGGGCGGGCAGGCTGGCGTCGTCGGCCGCCTCGGCGCGCGCGAGCAGGTCCACGAACTCCTGGTGCGTGGTGTCCATGATGGGCAGTCCGAGCTTCAGGCCATCGGTCCAGGGCAGTGCGGGCATGGCGGTCTCCTCCAGCGCAGGCCAGCTTAGGATCCGGCCGCCCGCGTGGCCTTGACGCAGGTCACGCGGCACGGGTTCGGTAAGCTCCGCCCATGCTCCTGCACCCCGCCTACACCTATCCCGGACAGCTCGCGACCCAGATGCGCCAGCAGGGCTACGCCGTGCTCAGCCCCGACGGGCTGGCGCAGCTCGCCGGCTGCGGCATCGCCGACCTCGATGCGCTGCGGCCTTCCTGGGACGCGCTCGCGCCCGACGCCTACCTGAAGGACGGCGGTCGCTACCGGCGCCGGCGCCATGCCTCCTATGTCGTCGAGGGCACGCAACTCACGCAGGTGCCGCACCGCGCCCACTGGCAGCCGGTGGAATACAACGCGCTGCACGGCGGCATGCAGCGCTGGTTCGAGCCGGTGGAGCCGCAGACCGCCGCCCAGCTGGCGTGGACGCGCCTGCTGCTGGCGCTGGCCGGCGTGGCCAGCGGCCTGAAGGGCGTGCAGGCCTGGTACGTGGAGGCGCACCAGTTCCGCATCGACACCGCCGGCGGCATCGGCCGGCCGACGCCCGAGGGCGCGCACCGCGACGGCGTGGACCTGGTCGCGGTGCTGCTGGTCGCCCGCGAAGGCATCAAGGGCGGCGAGACGCGCGTGTTCCAGGCCGACGGCCCGGCGGGCCAGCGCTTCACGCTCACCGAGCCCTGGAGCGCGATGCTGCTGGACGACGAGCGCGTGATCCACGAAACCACCCCGATCCAGCCGCTCGCCGAGTCCGGCTACCGCGACACCCTGGTGCTCACGTACCGGGCGGGCGGGTTCCAGGAGGCGTGAAAACCGGATTGCCGGACGCAAAGGACGCAAAGGTTCCGCAAAGGACGCGAAAGAACATCCTTTGAAATTCGGGCTTCCTTTTGCGTCCTTTGCGTATCTTTGCGCCCTTTGCGTCCGGATGTTCAGATCCGCTCGAAGATCGCGGCGATGCCCTGGCCGCCGCCGATGCACATCGTGACCA
>NZ_DASSVG010000486.1:0-3676 GCF_035706265.1 Ramlibacter sp.
ATGAAGGGCGTGTCGCTGTTCCTGGTGCCCAAGGTGCTGCCGGACGGCACGCGCAACGCCTACCGCATCATTCGGCTGAAGGACAAGATGGGGTCGCGCTCGATGGCCAGCGGCGAGATCCGCTTCGAGGGCGCCAAGGCCTGGCTGGTGGGCGAGCTCGGACGCGGCTTCGCCCAGATGGCCGACATGGTGAACAACTCCCGCCTGTCCAACGGCATGCGCTCCGCCGGCATGATGCGCCGTGCGATCGCCGAGGCCCTCTACATCGCGCGGAACCGGCGCGCCTTCGGCCAGCAACTGGTGGACATGCCCCTGATGCAGCGGCAGCTGGCGAAGATCATGCTGCCCGCCGAACAGGCCCGCACCATGATGTTCCAGACGGCGGAGGCGCTGCGCCGCTCGGATGCGGGCGAGGAGGGCGCCTACGCGCTCACCCGCATCCTGACGCCGCTGATCAAGTTCCGCGCCTGCCGCGACGCGCGCGCGGCCACCGCCGACGCGATGGAAGTGCGCGGCGGCTGCGGCTACATCGAGGAATGGGGCGACCCGCGCTTCGTGCGCGACGCGCACCTGGGCTCGATCTGGGAAGGCACGAGCAACATCGTGGCGCTCGACGTGATCCGCGCCATCCGGCGCGAAGGTTCGCTGCCGGTGTGGCGCCGGCACGTGGAGCAGCTGCTCGCGGAATCGCGCTGGCACGCCCGGCCGCGCGCCATCGTGCAAGGGCTCGTCGCGCGGGTGGAGGCGCTCGCCAGCGACGCCGCGGTGCAGGGCCACGAGGCGCTCGCCCGGCAGGCGGCCAGCGCGCTGTACCGGCTCACCGCCGCCGCCGGCATGGGCTGGGAGGCGTCGCGCACCGGGTCGCTGCGGCGCATGCTGCTGGCGCAGCTCACCCTGCAGCACCAGCTGCTGCCGGCCGACCCGCTGCAGGCCCAGCCGCGGGCCGACCTCTCGCTGCTGTTCGCCGAAGGCCTGCCGCAAGGCGACGTGGCGCAGGTGAACGCCTTCGCCGACTAGAGACCCGCTACCCGAACAAACCAGGAGACAAGACATGCATCCGATTTCGCGCCGTACCTTCGCCGCCTTCGCCGGCTGCGCCGCACTGGGCCTGGCCCATGCGCAGGCCCCGTTCCCCAGCAAGCCCGTCGTGCTGGTGATTCCCTACGCGCCCGGCGGGCCCACCGATGCGATGGCGCGCACGCTGGCCACGGCCATCCGGCCGCTGCTCGGCTCGCAGCCGGTGCTGGTGGAGAACAAGCCCGGCGCCGGCGCCAACATCGGCGCCGACTACGTCGCCCGCGCCGAGCCGGACGGCCACACCATCATGTTCGGCACGTCGGCGCCGCTCGCGATCAACGTGAGCCTGTATTCCAAGATCGGCTACGACCCGGTGCGCAGCTTCGCGCCGGTCATCCACGTGGGCTCGCTGCCGAACGTGCTGGTGGTGCATCCTGCGGTGCCGGCCAAGAACGTGCAGGAGCTGATCGCGTATGCGAAGGCGCAGCGCGGCAAGCTCAGCTTCGCTTCCTCGGGCAGCGGCGCCTCGTCGCACCTCGCCGGCGTGCTGTTCAACCAGCGCGCGGGCACCGACATCCAGCACATCCCGTACAAGGGCACCGGGCCGGCGCTCAACGACCTGCTGGGCGGCCAGGTGACGATGGCGTTCACCGACGTGCTCACCGCGCTGCCGCACATCAAGGCGGGCAAGCTGCGCGCCCTGGGCGTCACCACCGCGGAGCGCTCCCGCAGCCTGCCCGACGTGCCCACCGTGATGGAGCAGGGCGTGCCGGACTACGACGTGAGCGTGTTCTTCGCCATCGTGGCGCCGGCGGGCACGCCGCGCGACGTGGTCCAGCGCCTCAACGGCGCCTTCGCGAGCGCGCTGAAGCAGCCGGACGTGCGCGAGCGGCTGGAAGGCCAGGGCCTGCAGATCGCGGCCGACCAGCGCCCCGAGCAGCTGGCCGCGTTCATCCGCGCCGAGGTGGACAAGTGGCGCGAGGTGGTCAAGGTTTCCGGCGCGCGGGCGGATTGAGCATGGATGCCACCGCCACCCCCGCCGGTGCGCTGCAAGGCCTGCGCGTGATCGACCTCTCGCGCGTGCTGGGCGGCCCCTACTGCGGCCAGATCCTGGGCGACCACGGGGCCGACGTGCTGAAGATCGAGCCGCCGCAGGGCGACGAGACGCGCACCTGGGGCCCGCCCTTCGAGCAGGGCGTGGCCTCCTACTACAAGGGCCTGAACCGCAACAAGCGCGGGCTGCGCCTCGACCTCGCCAGCGAAGCGGGGCGCGAACAACTGCTCGCGCTGCTGGAAGGCGCGGACGTCCTGATCGAGAACTTCAAGACCGGCACGATGGAGCGCTGGGGCATCGGCTACGAGACGCTCTCGCAGCGCTTCCCGCGGCTGGTGCACTGCCGCGTGAGCGGCTACGGCGCCGACGGTCCGCTGGGCGGCCTGCCCGGCTACGACGCGGCGATCCAGGCCCTCACGGGCATCATGAGCGTCAACGGCGAAGCGGGCGGGGCGCCGCTGCGCGTGGGCGTGCCGGTGGTGGACATGGTGACGGGGCTGAACGCCGCCCTCGGCATCCTGCTGGCGCTGCAGGAGCGCGAGCGCAGCGGGCGCGGCCAGTTCGTGGAAGCGGCCCTGTTCGACTGCGGCCTGTCGCTGCTGCATCCGCATGCGGCCAACCTGTTCGGCGGCGGCGGCACGCCGCGCCGCACGGGCAACGCGCATCCCAACATCTATCCCTACGACGCCTTTCCCACCGAGACCACGCCGCTGTTCCTGGCGGTCGGCAACGACGGCCAGTTCCGCAAGCTGTGCGAACTGCTCGGGGCCGCCGGGCTCGCCGCCCGCGCCGAGTTCGCTACCGCGGGCGAGCGTTCGCGCAACCGCGAGGCCCTGCGGCAGGAACTGGTGCGCCTGCTGGCGCGCGTGGACGGCGAAGCGCTGGTGCAGCAACTGTCCGCCGCGGGCGTGCCCTGTGCGCCGATCCTGGACGTGCCGCAGGCGCTCGCGCATCCGCACACCGCGCACCGCGGCATGACCGTGCGCCTGGAGGGCTACCAGGGCATCGCTTCGCCGATCAAGCTGGGTCGCACGCCGGCGAGCTACCGGCTGCCCCCGCCCTGAGCCGCCCCGCACCGGCGCGGGCGTGCCACAGCAACCCTCGTTGCTTTGGTAAAGCTGAATGCTTATGGTTGAGTGGGCCGGACCTGTCGGTATGATGCCGCATGCCTGTACGTCGGAAGTTGTTGTTGCGCGCCCTGCTGCTGCTGCTGCTGGCCGCTGTGGTGGGGGTCATGGTCCTGCCGTACAGCGTTGTCTCGGGGATGATGAAGCGCTTTGGCTGGATCGGGGACGTGCTCGATTTCCTCGACACGATCGCCCCCGGCCTGGAGATGAGCCACCTGCTGGCCTTCGCGGCCCTCGGTTTCCTGGCGCGCTTCGCCTGGCCGAAGCGGCGCCCCGCCTACATCCTGGGCGGCGTGCTGGCGGTCGCCGTCTTCGTCGAGATCGTGCAGGTCTGGGTGCCGGGCCGGCAGGCCGCAGTGTCCCACGCCCTGCTGGAGACGCTGGGCGGGGTGGTCGGCTTCGCAATCGCCTGGGTCCTCACCTACGCCTGGGGCACGGAAAGCCTGCCGGACGACTACAAGCCCTCCACCCACTGGAC
>NZ_DASSVG010000487.1:0-9756 GCF_035706265.1 Ramlibacter sp.
ACGGGCGCGCGGCCGTTGTGGTGCACCCAGCTGCGGCAGACCACGCGCGGAAACTTGATCCACTGCGCCGAGCCGCGCAGGTGCGTCGCGTTGGAGATCAGGCCGCGGCCATCGAGGTGCTTCGCGAACACGCGCTCGCAGAAGACGATCGATTCCTCCTTGCCCATCTTGTCGAGGCCCGCCTTCAGCCACACCTCCTCCGGCGTCTCGACGATGAAGGTGGAGGTGTCGCCGTCGAACTGGTAGGCGTGGGCCTGGAACCAGCCGTACGGCGTCTCCTCGAAGGCGAAGGTGAAAGCCTCGAAGCGCTTGTGCGTGCCGAGCCAGACGAAGCGGTTGCGGCGCAGGTCGATCTCCGGCTGGTAGGTCGCGGCGTACTTGGTGCGGATGCGGCTGTTGAGGCCGTCGCTGGCGATCACGAGGTCGGCGTCGGGAAACTGCTCGTCGCCCTGCACGTCGCACTCGAACACCAGCTCCACGCCCAGCGCTTCGCAGCGGCGTTGCAGGATGTTCAGCAGGCGCTTGCGGCCGATGCCGCAGAAGCCGTGCCCGCCCGAGACGATGCGGTGGCCGCGAATGTTGACCTCGATGTCGTCCCAGTGGTTGAAGGCGTCGAGGATCTGGCCCGCCGTCTCGGGATCGGCCGCCTGCAGGTTGCCGAGCGTCTGGTCCGAGAACACCACGCCCCAGCCGAAGGTGTCGTAGGGCCGATTGCGCTCCACCACCCGGATGCGGTGGGCGGGATCCTGCTTCTTCATGAGCAGGGCGAAATAGAGCCCCGCGGGCCCGCCGCCGATGCAGACGATGTTCATGCTTGCTCCAGACCTGGATTGTTTAAGTCTAAAGCAATTTGGCCGCAACGTCATTCCTGTGCTGGGGGCGCGTTGTGGTCCGGAACAGATTCGCGTCGGTGCACCAAGCTGTTCTGGTCCCGACTGGCACAGTTCGACACTTTGCGCCTCGCTGCATGCGCGCGCCACGAGTCCATCGCGCCTTGTGTGCCGCGCTGCGCTCGTGGCGCCTCGGTCCGGCGCAGGACGGATTTGTCCGCCTCACTCCATGTCCTCCGGCACGGCCTGAAGGCCGTGCCTCCCCCTCTACTTCCGGAGGCGGACAAACCCGTCCTGCGCCTGCGCCGCGCAAGAGATGGGCGATCGATCCTCCGGAAACGCCGTAGGCAGCGCTACGCCGTAGGTGCGTGCCCCGAGCGGCATCGCCCGGATGCCTTTGCTGTGGGCGCGTTCATCGCGCTGCAGGCTCGGAGGGGGTTTGTCCGTCTCCGGAAGTAAAGGGGGAGGCACTGGCTTCAGCCAGTGCCGGAGGACATGGAGTGAGACGGACAAACCCCCTCCGGGCCGGACCCAGTGGCCACCCCGCTGCCCCAGCGGCCCAGCGGCCAGTGGCCCATCCGAGGGGCTCGCGGGTCGCGAAGGCGCGGATGCCGCCTGCGCGGGGACCTCAGGCGGCGGCCAGCGCCAGCCCCTCGTGGGCCTGCCGCATCACTTCGCGTGCCGGCTCGCTCTTGAGCCGGTGGTCGCTCCACACCTGGCGCCAGCGTCGCGCCCCCGGCAAGCCGTTGTAGAGCCCCATCATGTGGCGCGCGATCGAGGCCCAGGGCGTGCCGCGTTCCGCGAGCTCGCGCTCCATGTAGCGCACCATCGCCTCCTCGACCTGCTCGCGCCGCAGCGAGGAAGCCGGCTCGCCGTAGTACAGCGCGTCCCAGCGCGCCAGCCACCACGGATGGTGGTAGGCCTCGCGGCCGATCATGGCCCCGTCCAGTTCTTGGAGTTGTTCCTGCACCGTTTCGTCGGCGGTGATCCCACCGTTGACGGCGATCACGAGCTGCGGAAACTCGCGCTTGAGCCGGTGCACCAGCTCATAGCGCAGCGGCGGCACCTCGCGGTTTTCCTTGGGCGAGAGGCCCTTGAGCCAGGCGTTGCGCGCATGCACGATGAACACGCGGCAACCGGCCTCGGCCACCGTGCCGACGAAGTCGCGCACGAACTCGTAGCTCTCCACCTTGTCGATGCCGATGCGGTGCTTCACCGTCACCGGGACGTCCACCGCATCCACCATCGCCTTGACGCAGTCGGCGACCAGCTGCGGCTCGGCCATCAGGCATGCGCCGAAGGCGCCGCGCTGCACCCGCTCGCTGGGGCAGCCGCAGTTGAGGTTGATCTCGTCGTAGCCCCACTCCTCGCCCAGGCGGGCGCAGCGGGCCAGGTCGGCCGGCTCGCTGCCGCCCAACTGCAGGGCCACGGGATGTTCCGAGGCGTCGAAATCGAGGTGGCGGGGCACGTCGCCATGCAGCAGCGCCCCCGTGGTCACCATTTCGGTGTACAGGCGGGTGCGGCGGCTCAGCAGGCGGTGGAAGAAGCGGCAGTGCCGGTCGGTCCAGTCCATCATGGGGGCCACCGACATGCGCCAGTTGCGCGGGTCGAAAGTCACCCCCCTATTGTCCCCGTTCGGCGCACGGGCCCTGTCCGGCCGCTTCCTACCGCCAGCCTCCGCGCCCGACTACAGCCCAGCGCTGCCGTGCAGGTTGGAATGGGCCCGGAAAGGAAGAAAGGATCAGGCATGAGGCCCTTCCAACTGAACTCCGAGATGCGCACGATGCGCGGCGTGTTCTATCCGACCGGCTGGCTGGTGCTGCTGTTCCCGGGCGAGCAGCAGGCCCGCGAAGCCGCGCGCAAGCTCGCCGGCGGCGGCGTCGCCGAGGACAGGATGATGCTGATGACGCCGGCGGACTTCCAGCGCGAGATCGCGGGCACCGAGGGCGACGACGCCATCCTGCCCTCCGCCGGCACGGAAGGCGACACCGTGCGCAAGATGGCCGACCTGGTGGCCCGCGGCCACCACGGCCTGTTCATCCACGCGCCGGAACAGGCGGCTTCCGACCGGGTGATGGAACTCCTGCGCGACGTCCCCATGTCCTTCGGCCAGAAGTACCGCATGCTGGTGATCGAGGACGTCGTCGAGTAGCACGCGGGCTCTTGTCGCCAAAAAGAAAGAAGCCCTGTCATTCCCGCGGAGGTGGGGTGACAGGGCTTCAGCAGCGCGCTGCGCAGGCGTGCTCGGCTCCGCCTGGGCGTGCGCGAGAGAGAAACGATCAGTTCATGTGCAACCCGCCGTTGACGGAGAACTCCGCCCCGGTGGAATAGCCGCTTTCTTCGCCCGCCAGCCAGGAGATGATGGAGGCGATCTCGCTCGGCTCGCCGAAGCGCTTGACGGGGATGGTGGCGACGATCTTGTCCTGCACGTCCTGGCGGATCGCCTTGACCATGTCGGTGCCGATGTAGCCGGGGGCCACCGTGTTCACCGTCACGCCCTTGTTCGCCAGCTCCTGCGCCAGCGCCATCGTGAAGCCGTGCATGCCGGCCTTGGCGGCGGAGTAGTTGGTCTGGCCGGCCTGGCCCTTCTCGCCATTGACCGAGGAGATGTTGATGATGCGGCCCCAGCCCTTTTCCACCATGTCGCCCACGACCTGCTTGGTCACGTTGAACATGGAGTTCAGGTTGGTGTCGATCACCGCGTCCCAGTCCTCGCGGGTCATCTTCAGGAACATGCGGTCGCGCGTGATGCCGGCGTTGTTCACCAGCACGTCGATCGGGCCGTGCTCCGCCTTCGCCTTGGAGAAGGCGGCGACGGTCGACTCCCAGTCGCTCACGTTGCCGACCGAGGCGTAGAAGGTGTAGCCCTGCGCCTTCTGCTCGTCGAGCCACTTGTTGTAGTCGCGCGTGGGGCCGCAGCCCGCGATCACCTTGAAGCCGTCGCGATGCAGGCGCTGGCAGATCGCGGTGCCGATGCCGCCCATGCCGCCGGTGACGTATGCAACCTTCTGAGCCATTTCTCTTCCCTTCTGAAGTTGGTGGTAATCCAATCTAGGCGCTCAGGCGCGTTCGACCGCAAGGGAAACTCCCATGCCGCCCCCAATGCAGAGGGCGGCCAGGCCCTTGCGCGCCTCGCGCCGCTGCATCTCGTGCAGCAGCGTCACCAGGATGCGGGCGCCGGATGCACCGATCGGGTGCCCGAGGGCGATCGCGCCGCCGTTCACGTTGACCTTGGAGGGGTCGATCGCCAGCTCCTTGTTGACGGCGCAGGCCTGGGCGGCGAACGCTTCGTTCAGCTCGAACAGGTTCACGTCGTCGAGCTTCCAGCCGGCGCGCTGCAGCGCCTTGCGGCTGGCGGGCACCGGGCCCATGCCCATCGTGGCCGGATCGAGGCCGGAGGTGCCGAAGGCCGCGATGCGCGCCAGCGGCTTCAGGCCGAGCTGGGCCGCCTTCTTGGCGCTCATCACCACCACGGCGGCGGCGCCGTCGTTGATGCCCGAGGCGTTGCCGGCCGTCACCGTGCCCGCCTTGTCGAAGGCGGGGCGCAGGCCGGACAGGGCATCGGCGTTGGTCTTGCGGTTGATGTATTCGTCGGCGTCGAACAGCAGCGGGTCGCCCTTCTTCTGCGGGATCGCCACCGGCACGATCTCGTCCTTGAAGCGGCCGGCGTCCTGCGCCGCGGCGGCCTTCTGCTGGCTGGCGAGCGCCAGCGCGTCCTGCTGCTCGCGGGTGATGGCGTGGGCCTTGGCGACGTTTTCCGCCGTGATGCCCATGTGGTACTGGTTGTAGACGTCCCAAAGGCCGTCGACGATCATCGAGTCGATCATCTTCCAGTCGCCCATGCGCTGGCCGTCGCGCGAGTTGAGCAGCACGTGCGGCGAGGCGCTCATGTTCTCCTGGCCGCCGGCCACCACGATCTCGCTGTCGCCCCAGGCGACCGCCTGCGCGGCCAGCATCACGGCCTTGAGGCCCGAGCCGCAGACGGCGTTGATGGTCAGGCCCGGCACTTCCTTGGGCAGGCCGGCCTTCAGCAGCGCCTGGCGCGCCGGGTTCTGGCCGGCACCCGCGGCCAGCACCTGGCCCATGATCACTTCGCCGACCTGGGCCGGATCGACCTTGGCGCGCGCCAGCGCCTCCTTGATCACGATGGAACCCAGCTCGGAAGCCGGAATCTTGGCGAGCGAGCCGCCGAACTTGCCGACGGCAGTGCGGACGGCGGATACGATGACGATGTCTTGCATGGGGACTCCTTGAGGTGCTAGAGGCTGGAGGCTGGAGGCCAGGGTTTCTTTGCGTTATGGCGGGGAAAGGTGCCGGGGGCCAGAAGCTGTTTCCCTAGCCCCTGGGCCCCAAGCCCTGCCCCCGCGCGAAGGCTTATGCCTTCGCCTTGACGTAGCGGCCCGGTGCGGGCTCGATCGCCTTGTACTTCGCGCCGCGGCCGTAGGTCTTCGGTGCGGCGATCTGCTTGCCGGCTTGCGGCTTGAGCCAGGCCGCCCAATCGGGCCACCAGCTGCCGGCATGCTCCTTGGCGCCCTGGAGCCACTCGTCGAAGCTCGCGGGGAGCTTGTCGTTGGTCCAGTACGAGCGCTTGTTCTTCGAAGGGGGGTTGATCACGCCGGCGATGTGGCCGGAGGCGCCCATCACGAAGCGCTTCTTGCCCGGCAGGTGCTTCACCGAGGCATAGGCGCCGGCGATCGGCACGATGTGGTCCTCGCGCGAGCCGTAGATGTAGACCGGCACGTCCACCTTGCGCAGGTCCACCTTCTCGCCGCAGACGGTGCACTTGCCCGGCTGGACCAGGTTGTTCTCGAGATAGGTGTTGCGCAGGTACCAGGCGTACATGGGCCCCGGCAGGTTGGTGGAATCGCTGTTCCAGTACAGCAGGTCGAAGGGCGGCGGCGTCTCGCCCTTCAGGTAGTTGCCCACCACGTAGTTCCACACCAGGTCATTGGGCCGCAGGAAGCTGAAGGTGGAGGCGAGCTCCTGGCCCTTGAGCAGTCCGCCCTGGCCCATCTGCATCTCGCGGAACTGCACGAAGGCGTCGTCGATGAAGACGTCGAGGATGCCGGTGTCGGTGAAATCCAGGAAGGTGGTCAGCAGGGTGGCGGAAGCCACCGGCTTTTGCTTGCGCGCGGCCAGCACCGCGAGCGCCGTGCCCAGCAGCGTGCCGCCGACGCAGAAGCCCAGCGCGTTGATCTGCCTGGCGGCGGCGACGTCCTGCGCGACCTCGATCGCCTTCAGCACGCCGTCGCCGATGTAGTCGTCCCAGGTCTTGTCTTCCAGCGAGGCGTCGGGGTTGCGCCAGCTCACCACGAAGGTGCGGTGGCCCTGCTCCACCAGGAAGCGGATCAGCGAGTTCTCCGGCTGCAGGTCGAGGATGTAGAACTTGTTGATGCAGGGCGGCACCACCAGGAAGGGCCGCTCGTACACCTGCTTCGTCAGGGGCTTGTATTCGATCAGCTGGAACAGCTCGTTCTCGAACACCACGGCGCCCTCGGTGGTGGCCACGTTGCGGCCCACCTCGAAGGCGCTCTCGTCGGTCATGGAGACGTGGCCCTGCTGCAGGTCGGCCAGCAGGTTCTGCACGCCGCGGGCGATGCTCTCGCCCTGGGTCTCCAGCGCCCTCTGCTGCGCCTCGGCGTTCAGCGCCATGAAGTTGCTCGGCGCCGAGGCCGCCATCCACTGTTCGACGGCGAAGCGCAGGCGCGCCTTGGTCTTGGCGTCGGTCTCGGCCGCCTCGGCCAGGCCGAGCAGCGTGCGGGCGTTCAGCAGGTAGACCGCGGCGGAGAAAGCGGCCACCGGGTTGCGCGACCAGGCATCGTTGGCGAAGCGCTTGTCGGCAGGGGCGGGCCGGTCGGACAGGCCCTGGTTCCACAGGTCCGAGGCTTCGCGCACGTACGCTTGCTGCAGCTCGCGCAGCTTCTCGGGCGAGAATGTCAGCGTGGGGAAGCTGCCGGCCGCGGACGGCAGCGCAACCTGCTGGAAGGACTGCAAGGCACGCGCCCACTGGCTGCCCAATTCCTGCTGGAATTGCCTCGCCTGCGAAGCCCAGTCCACATCGGCATTCATCCGCTGTCTCCTATTGTCTTATTCGGGGAAACCCGCAGTATTCCATCAATCATGTTGCAGCGCAACATACAAAACTGGTACTGAGATGTACCTGGTCGTGATCGCCTGGACCTACGTGGCGCTGATGATGGCCGTCGCGGAAGCCAACCACCCGAACGGCACCTTGCTCGGTGCGGTCTTCACCTTTCTACTCTATGGCGTGGGCCCGGTGGCCCTCGTCATCTACCTCATGGGCCGGCCGGCGCGACGCGCGGCGCGGGAGCGACGGGAAGCAGCGGCGGCGGCCGCCTCAGGCGAGCCAGACGGAGGCGGCGAAGCGCCCGCTGACCCGGTCCCGCCGGTGCGAAAAGAACCGTGAGGGATTGCCGACGGTGCACCAGTCGCGGGAGCCGTCGTTGCCGTGGATCGCGGTCATGCCCAGGGCGGTGAGGCGGCGACGCGCGAGCCCCGGCAGGTCGGCGAGGAACTTGGTTTCGCCGTGAGGTCGGAAGAGATCCGCGGCCGAAGGATCGTGGGCGACGAAGGCGGCACGCACCTCCGGGCCCACTTCGAAGGCCTCGGGCCCGATGCAGGGGCCGAGCCAGGCGAGCATCTCCTGCGGCGCGCCGGCGGTGCCGGCCATCTGCGTCCAAAGCGCTTCGAGCACGCCGCCGGCGAGCCCGCGCCAGCCGCAATGCGCGGCGCCGACGACGCGGCCCTGCGTGTCCGCCAGCAGCACCGGCAGGCAGTCCGCCACCATCATCGTGCAGGCCAGGCCGCGCTCGGTGGTCCAGCAGGCGTCGGCCTCGGTCATGTCGGGCGTGGCCGCATCGAGCCGCACCACGCCCTGGCCGTGCACCTGCTTGAGGAACACCGGCCGCGCCTGCAGCGTGGCGGCGAAGCGGCGCCGGTTCTCCTGCACCGCGGCCTCGTCGTCGCCGACGTGGTCGCCCAGGTTCAGGCTGTCGTAGGGCGGCTGGGAAACGCCGCCCGCGCGCTCGCTGCAGAAGGCCCGCACGCCCGCGGGCGCGGGCCAGTCAGGGGTCATGCCTCGTTGTCAGGACAGCTCGAAGGCTGCGCCTTCTGGAAGGCCGGATGGCGCATGCAGGCTTCGAAGGCGGCCATGGTGCGCGTGAGGCCAGTGAAGTCGACGCCGAAGCGCTTGCCGTTGAAGATCTGCGGCACCAGGCAGCAGTCGGCCAGCGTGGGCGTGTCGCCATAGCAGTAGGTGCCGGCGGGCAGGCGCGCGAGCTCCTGCTCGAACTTCTCCAGCCCGTCGCGCACCCAGTGGCGGTACCAGGCGTTCTTGGCCGCCTCGTCCACCTTCAGCTCGCGCACGAGGTACTTGAGCACCCGCAGGTTGTTGTGCGGATGGATCTCGCAGGCCACCAGCTGCGCCAGCGCGCGCACGCGGGCGCGGCCCAGCGCATCGCGCGGCAGCAGCGGCGGCTCGGGATGCGTCTCGTCCAGGTATTCGACGATCGCCATCGACTGGCCCAGCAGTTCGCCCTCGTC
Source organism: Ramlibacter sp. (assembly GCF_035706265.1). Classification (GTDB taxonomy): domain Bacteria; phylum Pseudomonadota; class Gammaproteobacteria; order Burkholderiales; family Burkholderiaceae_C; genus Ramlibacter. The sequence continues at coordinate 8,394 of NZ_DASSVG010000487.1, forward strand.
GGTCTGCAGCGTCGGCACCAGCTGCGAAGCTGAGACGGCGCTGTACGCCTCCTGCTTCTGCTCGCCCTTGACCAGGTGCACCGGCAGGTACTCATAGGACAAACCCTTGAGTTCCAGCGCGATGCGCACGCGGAAGGAAGCGGAGGAGCGGAAGTAGTTGTACAGCTTCATGGAGCGTGAGCATAACGCCGCCCTCCTCTACACTGGGAAGGACAACGACCGACAGGAGACCGCCATGCTGCATCCGCAGGCCCAGGCCCTGCTTCGCCTGATCGAGGAAAAGGGCGTCCCGCCCATGCACACGCTCTCGCCCGCCGACGCGCGGACGTACTACCTGGAGCGCCGCTTCTTCACCCAGCCCGAACCGCCGCACGTCGCGTCGCTGCGCGAAGCGGAGGCCCGCGGGCCGGCCGGGCCGATCCGGCTGCGCTGCTACCGCCCGCTCGGCACGCCGGACGAGGACGTGCTGCCGGTGCTGGTCTACTTCCACGGCGGCGGGTGGGTGATCGGCGACCTCGAGACGCACGACACGCTGTGCCGCGAGCTGTGCAACCTGTCCGGCACGGCCGTGATCGCGGTCGACTACCGGCTCGCGCCCGAACATCGCTTTCCCGCCGCGGTGGAGGACGCCATGGCGGCCACCCGCTGGATCAGCGACAACGCCGCGGCCCTCAAGGTCGATGCCAACCGCCTCGCGGTGGGCGGCGACAGTGCCGGCGGCAACCTCGCGGCAGTCGTCGCGCTGCAGGCGCGCGATGCCGGCAACCTGCCCATCGCCTTCCAGCTCCTGATCTATCCCGCCACCGACCAGCGCCGCGGCTGGCCCTCGCACCAGGCGAACGGCCAGGGCTACATGCTCACGACGGAGCTGATCGACTACTTCCACGACCACTACTTCGGCGGCGACGCGCACGATGCGGACTGGCGCGCCTCGCCGCTGCTGGCGCCCAACCACGCCGACCTGCCGCCGGCCTTCATCCTCACGGCGGGCCTCGATCCGTTGCGCGACGAGGGCCTGCAGTACGCGCAGAAGATGTCCGAAGCGGGCAGCCGCGCGACCCTGGTCAACTTCGAGCGCGAGCTGCACGGCTTCATCCTCATGGGCCGCGTGCTCGACGAAGCCAACGTCGCCGTCCACGTGTGCGCCAGCCAGCTGGTGCACGCGCTGCACTGAAGGGAGCCCGATGAAGGCGGAGCAGAACGAACTCGTCACGCGCATCGGCCCGGGCTCGCCTTGCGGCGCGGTCATGCGCCAGTACTGGCAGCCCGTGGCCCTGGTCGACGAATTCGAGCCGCGGCTCGATCCGCGCATGGCGCAGCGCGCGCTCAAGGCGGTGCGGGTGCTGGGGCAGGACCTGATCCT
>NZ_DASSVG010000488.1:0-6599 GCF_035706265.1 Ramlibacter sp.
TCATTCGCGCAGCGCGATCTCCAGCACCCGCGCCCTGTAGAACGGGAAGTACTCCGGCGTGCCGAAGAAGTTGCCGCCGTCCACGCGGAACGGCAGGCGGTAGCCGGAGACCGCGCGGAAGTCGGAAAGCTCGCCGCCGAAGGGCTGCAGCCGGTAGACCTTGTCCGCGTTGGCGTCGCTCCAGCGCGGCATGCTGACCGGCTGCACGGGATTGTGTGCGATGGAAGCTGGGGTTCCGCTGCGCTCCACCGCCAGCCTACCGATCGCTGCACGGCCAGCCCGGAGGGATGAAAAGCTCCACCGCCAGGCCACTTGAATGAAAGGGCTGCGAAGTCGGCCTCTTCGTTCAAGAGCAAACGGGCAAGGTTTCGAAGAATCCAGGGTCTGCCCCACCACCCCGGATTCCTCAGATGCTCCTCTTGCACATGCTCCGCACCCTCGCCCTGGGCGCCGGCCTGGCCGCGCTCGCCGCCTGCAGCGCGCCGCCGGATCTCGATCTCTCGCTCGACAAGGCCTCGGCGGAAGGCAAGTACCACGTGACGCTGGTGCCGCCGGAGACGGCGCCAGCGATCAACCAGATGCACAGCTGGCAGGTGAAGCTGGCCACGCCCGGCGGCAAGCCGGTGCACGGCGCCCGCTTCACGGTCGGCGGCGGCATGCCGCAGCACGGCCACGGCTTTCCCACCCAGCCGCGGGTCGAGCGCGAGATCGCCGACGGCACCTACCTGCTGGAAGGCATGAAGTTCAGCATGCCCGGCTGGTGGGAAGTGAAGCTCGCGATCCAGGGCGCCGAAGGCGGCGACCGCGTGACCTTCAACGCCGTCGTGAGCCGGACCGCGCCCGCCGCAACAACGCGCGTGAAGTGGACTTCCGAGGAAGCCGGCACGATCGCCTCCATGCGGCTGCAGCAGGCCGGTGCGCGGCCTGCCGATCCGTCCAACGCCTACGAGCTGCGGGCCGATGCCGCCGCACTCGGGCGCGCGTTGTTCAACGACAAGCGCCTGAGCGGCAACGGCGAGGTGGCATGCGCCACCTGCCATGCCTCCAACCGCCAGTTCCAGGACGACCGGCCCGTGGGCCAGGGCGTGGGCACCGGCCAGCGGCGCACGATGCCCGTGATGGGCGCGGCGCACTCCCCCTTCCTGTTCTGGGACGGGCGCAAGGACAGCCTGTGGTCGCAGGCCCTGGGCCCGCTGGAGGATCCGGCCGAGCACGGCGGCAACCGCGCGCGCTTCGCGCGCACCGTGCAGGCGCACTACCAGGCGCAGTACGAGAGCGTGTTCGGGCCCTTGCCGAGCCTCGCCGGCCTGCCCGCCGACGCCTCCCCCAACGGCAACGACGCGCAGCGCGCCGCCTGGCAGGCCATGCCGGCTGCCGCGCGCGAGCAGGTGAACCGCGTGTTCGCCAACATGGGCAAGGCGATCGCGGCCTACGAGCGCCAGGTGTCCTATGGCGAATCGCGTTTCGACCGCTACGCCCAAGCCATCGCGTCGGGCAGCGCCCCGCGCGAGCCTCTCCTCTCGGCGCAGGAGATCCGCGGCCTGCGCCTGTTCCTGAACGAAGGCCAGTGCGTGACCTGCCACAACGGCCCGCTGCTGACCGACCACGCCTTCCACAACACGGGCGTGCCGCCGCGCGACCGCAGCCGTCCCGATGCCGGCCGCGCCGAGGCGATCCGCAAGCTGCAGCAGGACGAGTTCAATTGCCTGGGCCGCTACAGCGATGCGAAGCCCGGCCAATGCGGCGAACTCGAATTCCTCGCCACGGGCGACGCCGCGCAACTCGGCGCCTTCCGCACGCCCAGCCTGCGCAACGTGGCGGAGCGCGCGCCCTACATGCACGCGGGCCAGTTCGACTCGCTGGAGGAAGCGCTGCGGCACTACGCCCGCTCGCCGCTGGCGGCCCTCGGCCACAGCGAGCTCGCCCGCCCCGGCGAACGGCATGCCGAGCGGCAGGCGATCCGCCTCTCGGACGCGGACATCCGCGACCTCGCGGCCTTCCTGCGGACGCTGAGCGGCCCGGTGCTTCAACCGAGCTGACGCTGCTGCATGCGTCCGCGCGCGCTCAAGGGCCCGTTCATCTGCAGCGCCGAGGGCGGCAGGCCGAACATGCTGCGCGCCGTGCGCGACAGGTGGGCCGAATCCGCGAAGCCGGCGGCGTGGGCGGCGCCCGAGAGGGTGTCGCCCTCCACCAGCAGTTCCCACACGTGCAGCAGGCGCCGCCACAGCACGTACGTGCGCAGCGGCATGCCGGTCTCCTCGACGAAGAGGTGGCGGAACCGGCTGGGCGAGAGGTGCGCGATGCGCGCCACGGCCTCGAGGGTGACGGGCTGGTCGATGTGCTGCCGGATCGCCTCCGTCGCCGCCACGATGCGCGGGTCGGAAGCCTGCCGGGGCGAAGTCTGCGAAAGTTCGTGGACCAGTTGCAGGCAGACGGTGCGCACGGCGTCGGCGCTGCGCTCGGTGCGCCAGGCGCGTTCGAGCCGTTTCGCGAACACGGCCGTCGCCTCGGGCTCCAGCAACTCGAGGCCGCCTCGCAGGCGCTCGGCGATCGCCCTGCCCTGCGGTGTCTCGGGTTCGATGAACATCACCGCGGTCCACTCGCACTCGACCACGTCGATGGTGTGGGTAGCGCGGGAGGGGATGAGCGCTGCGGCGCAAGACTGCCAGTCGCCGTTGCGGCCGAACTGCACCCGCAGGCCGGCGGGTACGCCGATCACCCACTGGATGGCGTAATGCGAATGCGGGGCGATGCGGCCCGCGCCCCTGCCGATCAGCAGGCAGCCGCCGTTCCAGGCGACGAAGTCGCCTTCGGCGGGACGGGCTGGGCGCGCTTCCAAGGCTGGTCTCGGGCGGTGGTCGCCGAGTCTAGTCCAGTGCCTGAACGATGTCCGGAGAAATTGTCATTCCCGCGCAGGCGGGAATCCAGGGGATTCTCCGGCGAAAGGCGCGAGCCTCCGGGCCCCCGCCTGCGCGGGGGCGACGGTGGCACGGGGGAGCTCACTGGGCGTTGACGGGTTGACCGGCCAGCACCGGGGCGGCATCGCCAAGCGCGCGGGCGGACAGGTAGGCGGAGCCGCTGTCTTCGCCGGTCAGGGCGGCGGCCTGGTCGCGCGACTGCAGGTAGTCGGCCGTCACTTGCGCGCGGGTCTTGGTGCTCTGGAAGCCGCGCAGCTGGTTGTAGCTGGTGGACCAGGGGTTCACGCCGGCGGCCTTGTACTGCTGCAGTTCGGCCTGCACTTCGGCGCGGTTCTTGACGCTGGTGAACGAAGCGTCGCTGGCGAGCGGGCTCTCGGCGAAGGCGGTGGAAGCGGCGGCGAGGGCGATGGCGGCGATGGCGATGGAGCGGTTCATGATGGTTCCTTTCGGGTTGGGGTGGAACGTCGTGTCCACAGCCCGAATTCTGGAGAGCCCGCCCCTCTTCGAATGTGCGTTTGCGCACCGGATCTCGTAGGCTGGCGGTGAGCGCGCGCGGAGCGCGCCGAACCCCAGCGCTTTCAGGCCTCCGACCGCACTTCTTCCACCATGCGCGCAAGCCGCGGCACATCGAGCAACACCAGCGCGCTCCCGTCCTTCGCCAGCAGCCCCTGCTTCGTGAGCAGCGAAAGCTCGCGCGTCACCTGCTCCCGGTACGTGCTCACCTGGCTCGCGATGTCGGCGTGCTTGGGCGCGGGCTCGATGCGCGCCTGCGGACCCGTAGCACCGGTGGCGCGGGCCAGGCGCAGCAGCTCCGCGTGGATGCGGTTCTGCACGCCCAGCGTGCTCAGCTCGATCACGCGCTGCGACAGCAGGCGCACCAGGCCGGCCAGGCGCTGCAGCACGCGCTCGCGCACCAGTTCCTCGGCGGCGATCAAGGCGCGGAAGTGCTCGGGCGAGAGCGAGGCGACCAGCACGGAGTCGAGCGCCAGCACGTCGGCCGAGCGCGGCTGGCCGTCGATGGCCGCGAGGTCGCCGAACATCTCGCCCGGTTCTTCGTCGCGGAAGGTCACCTGCCTGCCGCCGGCCGAGAAGGTGGTCACCCGCACGTGCCCGCTCACCACGAAATGCACGTCGCGGTCGCGGCTGTTGCGCGCCACAATCACCTGCCCCGGCTCCACCGTGCGCCAGGTGCATTGCGCGGCGAGAATCTCCAGGCGCTCCTGCGAGAGGCCCTGCAGCATCTTCACGTTGCGCAGCCCGAAAGTCGACGCCTGAACCGTTGCCATTGAACCCCCTGAACACCCGTCCGCGCACGCTGCGCCTGGCCTCCGGGCTGATCCTGCTGACGTACGTCGCGACCCACCTCCTGAACCACGCGGTGGGCCTGGTCTCGCTCGGCGCCGCGGAGGCGGGCCGCGAAGTGTTCGTGGCCTTCTGGCGCAGCCTGCCGGCGACGGTGGCATTCTATGGGGCGCTGCTGCTGCACTTCAGCCTCGCGCTGATGGCGCTGTACGAGCGCCACACGCTGCGCATGCCGGCGCTCGAATGGAGCCGCATCGCCCTGGGCTTCACCATCCCGCTGCTGCTGGCCTTCCACATGGTGCAGACCCGCCTGTCCTGGGAGCTCATTGGCTGGGACGACACCTACCGGCGCGTCACCGCCTCCATGTGGGCCGGCAACTTCACCCTGCGCCAGCTGACGATGATCGTGATCGTGTGGCTGCACGCCTGCTTCGGCCTGCAGCTCGCCTTCCGCCATCGCCCGCGCTGGCGGCGCTGGCAGCCGACGCTGGTGGTCGTGGCCACCATGCTGCCGGTGCTGGCCTTCACCGGCTACCTGGCGATGGCGCGCGAGGCCACGCGGCTGCCGATCCAGTCGCGCCCGCCGAGCCCGCACGACGCGACGCTGCAGCTCTGGGTCGAGATCATCTTCTACACGCCGCTCGTCCTGCTGGCGCTGACGCTCGCCGCCCGCTGGTCGCAGGTGGCCTGGGCGCGCGCCAGCGGGCGCATGGTGCGCATCACCTACCCGGACCAGAAGGTCGACGTGCCCGCGGGCTACTCGGTGCTGGAGGCCAGCCGCGCCTTCGGCATTCCGCACATGTCGGTGTGCGGCGGCCGCGCGCGCTGCTCCACCTGCCGCATCGAGGTGCGGGCCAGCGCGGCGCCGTTGCCCGAGCCGAACCCGGAGGAGGCCGCCACGCTGGCGCGCATCGGCGCGCCGCCGGCCGTGCGGCTCGCCTGCCAGCTGCGTCCCACGGCCGCGATCGAGGTGCGGCCGCTGGCGGCGCCGCGCGAGGGCGCGCCCGCCTTCGAAAGCTGGGGCCCCCATGCGGAGCGCGACGTGGTGGTGCTGTTCGCCGACCTGCGCCGCTGGACCGGCCTGTCCGAGCACCACCTGCCCTTCGACCTGGTGTACGTGCTGGACCAGTACTTCGCCGCAGTCGGCGACGCGGTGCGCGAGGCCGGCGGCGTCCCCAACCAGTTCATCGGCGACAGCGTGATGGCCTTGTTCGGCCTGGAGACGGATTCGGTCAGCGCGGCGCAGCAGGCGCTGGTGGCGGCGCAGGCGATCGAGCGGCGCATGGCGGCCCTCAACGACAGCCTCACGGCCGAATTGCGCCGGCCGCTCGACTTCGGCATCGGCATCCATGCCGGCACGGCGGCAGTGGGCACGGTGGGCTACCGCGAGACGCGCACGCTCACCGCGGTCGGCGACGCGGTCAACACCGCCAGCCGGCTGCAGGAAATGACCAAGCTGCTGAAGGTGCGCATCGTCGTCTCGGAGGAGGTGCTGCGGCGCGCCGGCCGCGCGCCCGGCGACTGGCAGCGGCACGACCTGGAGATCCGCGGCCGCCAGGGGCGGCTGACGGTGTATGCGCTGCCGACCTTCTGCGCCACGACGGCCGCCAGCAGCTAGCCGTCGGTCATTTCGCGGCTCCGCGCGCGCCCCTGCCCCAGGGCGCCAGGAACAGCGCGAGGGCGACCGCGCCGACCGCCACCCCCGCCACCACGTCGCTCACGTAGTGCGCGCCGAGGTACACGCGGCTGAAGGTCACCAGCAGCACCATCGCGCCAGCCAGCCCCAGGGCGATGGCGCGGACCGCGCCGCGGCGCCAGCGCGCGAACGCGAGCGCGCACAGGGCGCCGTAGAACACGGTGGAGGCCGCGGCATGGCCGCTCGGGAAACTGAGCGTGAGCAGGTGCACCAGCGGATCCTCCAGGTGCGGGCGCGGACGCTGGAACACGGTCTTGAGTCCCGCGTTGAGCAGCATGCCCGCGGGCACCACGCCCAGGCGCACCACCTGCCCCCACTCGCGCCGCCAGCCTAGCCACAGCGCCAAGGCCAGCGTCGCGGCCAGCAGCCACTTGGTCTGGTGCGCGGCGCTCACCAGCAGCATGAAGCCGGTGAGCCACGCGGTGCGGTGGGCCGCCAGCCACTGCGTGACGTGCAAGTCCAGCCGCGTGACGGGTCCGTCGCTCCACACCTGCAAGGCCAGCAGCGCCACCAGCACGATGCAGGCGAGCACCAGCGCGAGCCGGCGCCCGTGCCGGATGTGCTGCCTCACCGGGAAGGGGGCAGCGTCGGATGCGGCCACTGCGGCGCCTCGACACGGGGCTCTGCACGCCCGGCACGCAGCGCCGCTTCGAAGGCAGGCAGCGTGGCGCGCGGGTCCTCGC
>NZ_DASSVG010000489.1:0-9899 GCF_035706265.1 Ramlibacter sp.
GGTCGACATACCGGAGCCGCTCGTTGGGGATCAGTTCCAGGTACTCGCCGCCGAATGAGTGGCTCTTGCCCGAGCTGAAGTTGGTGAATGACATCTTGTAGGTGCCGCCCACGCGCGCGTCCATCTGGTGCACCTTGCCGGTGAAGCCGTGGGGCGGCAGCCACTTGGCCATCGCGTCGGGGTCGAGGAAGGCGCGATAGAGCCGCTCGGGGCGGGTGCGCAGCACGCGGTGGAGCTTGACCGTGTTCGTCGCCATGAGGCCTCCTGGGGGACGGCTTGGCATGCTAGCAGGCGATGGGCCGCCGAGCCACGGGGCTCGATCGCCTGGCGCGGCAGTTTCGCCCTGCCCCCCAAAGGCAAAAGGGCGCGGCCTTCGCCGCGCCCCTTCCTTCTTGCAAGTCTCCTCCCTGGCAATCCGTCTCAGTGCCCGGACGCTCCCGCGGCGCCAAGGCCGGTCTCCGAACGCACCTGCTGCGCCTCGAACGCGCCGCGCTCCCTGGCGGCCTGGGCGCTGCGGTCCAGGATCGAGAACAGCCAGATGCCGAAGAAGCCGATCGCCATCGAGAACAGCGCGGGCGAGGTGTAGGGGAACCAGGCGCTGCCCTTCGGGTTGCCCAGCGTCACCTCCCACACCGAGGGCGAAACCACCGTCAGGGCCACCGAGGAGATCAGGCCCAGGAAGCCGCCGATCACCGCGCCCTTGGTCGTGCAGTCCTTCCACAGCACCGACATGAACAGCACCGGGAAGTTGGCCGAGGCCGCGATGGCGAAGGCGAGCGACACCATGAAGGCGATGTTCTGCTTCTCGAAGGCGATGCCCAGCACCACGGCCACGATGCCCAGCGCCACGGTGGTGATGCGCGAGACCTTCAGCTCGGAGGCGCTGTCGGCCTTGCCGTTCTTGAACACGGTGGCGTACAGGTCGTGCGACACCGCCGAGGCGCCGGAGAGCGTGAGGCCGGCCACCACCGCCAGGATGGTCGCGAAGGCCACCGCGGAGATGAAGCCGAAGAACACGTCGCCGCCCACCATCTTGGCCACCAGCACCGCCGCCATGTTGGCCGTGCCCGCGCCGCCCTTGATCACGCCCTTGGAGACGTCGGCGATGTCGGGGTTGGTGAGCACCAGCGCGATGGCGCCGAAGCCGATGATGAAGATCAGGATGTAGAAGTAGCCGATCCAGGTGGTGGCCCAGAACACCGACTTGCGCGCTTCCTTCGCGTCCGGCACGGTGAAGAAGCGCATCAGGATGTGCGGCAGGCCCGCGGTGCCGAACATCAGCGCCATGCCGAAGCTGATGGCGGAGATCGGGTCCTTCACGAAGCCGCCCGGGTTCATGATCGACAGGCCGATGCTCTTCGCTTCCTCGGGCGTCTTGCCCGCGTTCTGCGCGATGGCGTTCTTCACTTCCACGCCCTTGGCGAACAGCGCCTCGGGGCTGAAGCCGTATTGCGCCAGCACCATGAAGGCCATGAAGCTCACGCCCGCCAGCAGCAGGATCGCCTTGATGATCTGCACCCAGGTGGTGGCCGTCATGCCGCCGAACAGCACGTACACCATCATCAGCACGCCCACCAGCACCACCGCGACCCAGTAGTCGAGGCCGAACAGCAGCTTGATCAGCTGGCCGGCGCCCACCATCTGCGCGATCAGGTAGAAGGCCACCACGACCAGCGTGCCCGAGGCGGCGAAGGCGCGGATCGGCGTCTGCTTGAAGCGGTAGCCGGCCACGTCGGCGAAGGTGAACTTGCCCAGGTTGCGCAGCCGCTCCGCCATCAGGAAGGTGATGACGGGCCAGCCCACGAGGAAGCCGATCGAATAGATCAGGCCGTCGTAGCCGGTGGCCATCACGGCCGCCGAGATGCCGAGGAAGGAAGCGGCGGACATGTAGTCGCCCGCGATGGCCAGGCCGTTCTGGAAGCCCGTGATGCCGCCGCCGGCGGTGTAGAAGTCCGCCGCCGAGCGGGTGCGCGCCGCGGCCCACTTGGTGATCCACAGCGTGCCCATCACGAAGATGGCGAACATCGTGATGGCCGTCCAGTTGGTGGCCTGCTTGGCGGCCTGGCCGGGGCCGTCGCCGGCCGCGAGTGCGGCCAGCGGCGCGGCAAGCGCGGCAAAGGCCGCAAGGGTTCGCAGGGTGCGGCTCATTTCTTCACCTCTTCCTCGAGGATGTCGCGCGTGAGCGCATCGAATTCATTGTTGGCGCGCCGCACGTAGAGGCCCGTGATCACGATGGTGAAGAGGATGACGCCCATGCCGATCGGCACGCCGATCGTGGTGACGCCGGCGCCCATGGGCTGCGACAGGAAGGGCTTGTTGAACGCGATCAGCGCGATGTAGCCGTAGTACACGACCAGCATCGCGAACGTGAGCGTCCAGCCGAAGCCGTTGCGCTTGCGGCGCAGTTCCTGGTACTTGGGATTGGCGCGGATGCGCGCCGTCACGTCGTCGAGGCGCGTCGCCGCCGGCGCCGGCGCTGCGCGCCTGCCCGCGGTGCCCGCGGGCCGGGCGATGCTTGTCTCACTCACTGTTGTCCCCTTTGGTTGCGAACGGGCGGAGTGTGGTGAGCCAGGCTGACCGCTATCTGACCGCGAACAACGACTGACGCGAATCTGACGGCGGCGCGCGTTTGAGCCAGCGCAAGCGGCCGGCAAGGACCGGCCCCGATGATCGGGCACCGTGCCTGCGTCCTTCGACTTCTCGGTCTCGCCCTTCGACTGCCTGTCCGCCGACGAACAGCGGCTCGTGCGCGACCACGTCGACATCGGCTACTGGCGCGAAGGCGCGACGCTGCTCGCGCCCGGGGTGGAACCGGCGCACCTGTTCGTCGTGATCAAGGGCCGCGTGCAGCAGTTCGACGGCGAGGAGCTGGTGGCCACCTACGGGCCCGACGACTGCTTCGACGGCCGCGCCCTCGTCGCCGGCAAGGCCAGCAGCCGCTTCGTGGCGCAGGAGGAGGTGCTCGCACATTTGATCGCGCGCGAGGCCGTGAGCGAGCTCATCTCGCGCAACGCCACCTTCGGCGCGCTGCTGTTCGCCGACCTCTCGCACAAGCTCAGTGCGCTCGACGCACGCGCGAGAGCGCAGGAGCGGCAATCGCTCGCGCTCGGGCGCGTGAGCGAGGCCTACCTGCGGCCGGCGCATGTCGTCGACGCCGACGACGACGTGGTCTCGGTGGTGCGCGTCTTCCAGGCGCGCCAGACCGGCAACGTGCTGGTGCGCGACCGCAGCACCGAGCCGCCCCGCACCGGCGTCTTCACCACCACCGGCCTGCAGCGCGCCGTGCTGCAAGGCACGCCGCTCGACCGGCTGCCGGTGCGCGAGTTCGCCACCTTCCAGCTCGTGACCGTGCGGCCGCAGGATTCGCTGGTGGAGGCGCTGGCGCTGATGATCCGCCACCAGGTGCACCGCCTGGTGGTGATGGACGGCGAGCGCGTGGTCGGCTTCCTGGAGCAGCTGGACCTGCTCAGCTTCCTCTCCAATCACTCGTACCTGATCTCCGTGCAGATCGTGCAGGCGGAGAACATCGAGGCGCTCGCACGCGCCTCCGAGCAGATCACGCGCCTGACCGCGCTGCTCTGGCGCGGCGGCGCCAAGGTGGCGTCCATCGCGCGGCTGGTGGGCGAACTCAATGCCAAGCTGTTCGAGCGCGCCTGGCAGCTGATCGCGCCGCCCGACCTGTTCGCCAACAGCTGCCTCTTCGTGATGGGCAGCGAAGGCCGCGGCGAGCAGCTGCTCAAGACCGACCAGGACAACGGCCTGGTGCTGCGCGACGGCTACGAATGCCCGCACGACCTGGCAGCGATCTGCCAGCGCTTCTCCGACGCGCTCACCGCCTTCGGCTACCCGGAGTGCCCCGGCCACATCATGGTGAGCAACCCGCAGTGGCGCCAGCCGGCCCAGGCCTTCGGCGAGATGGTGCGGCGCTGGCTGCTGATGCCCGATGCGGAGAGCCTCATCGCGCTGGCGATCTTCATCGACGCCCGCCCGATCTGCGGCGATGCGAGCCTGCTCGCGCAGGTGCGCGGCGAAGTCGACCGGCTGCTGAGCGACAACGACGCGCTGATGGCGCGCTTCGCCGCCGCCATCGACGCCTTCGAGCAGGAGAGCGGCTGGTGGAACCGCCTCTTCTTCCTGGCCGACAGCGACACGCTGGACCTGAAGAAGGCCGGCATCTTCCCCCTGGTCCACGGCGTTCGCAGCCTGGCGCTGGAAGCGCGGCTGGCCTGCACCGGCACGGTGGAGCGCATCGAGGCGCTGTGCGCATCGGGGCGGCTGCCGCCCAACGTGGGCGCGGAAGTGGTCGAGAGCCTCTACTTCCTCATGGGCCTGAAGCTGCAGGTGGGCCTGGACGCCGCCGACAGCGGCAACGGCCGCATCGTGCACGTGAACGCCCTCACGCCGCTGCAGCGGGACCTGCTGAAGGACGCGCTGGCCGTGGTGAAGCGCTTCAAGGCGCTGCTGCGGCACCGCTACCGCCTCGACCTGCTGTGAGGCCATGAGCACGCTCTCGCCCCGGCACTGGTTGCGCGCGCTCAAGCGCGAGTGGCTGCTGTACCACCTGGGCGACGAGCGCTTCCGCTTCATGTGGGACCCGCCGCCGCCCGACGAATGGGTGGCCCTCGACTGCGAGACCACCGGGCTCAACGTGCACCGCGACGAGATCATCTCCGTCGGCGCCGTGCGCATCGTGGGCGACGGCATCCTGACCAGCGAGCGCCTGCAACTGCTGGTGCGCCCCAGCAAACGCCGCATCTCGGTGGACAGCGTGCGCGTGCACGGGCTGCGCGAGCGCGACGTGGTGGAAGGCATGGACCCCGACGGGGCCATGATGAGGCTGATGCACTTCATCGGCAGCCGCCCGATCGTCGGCTACTACCTCGAGTTCGACGTGGCCATGATCGACCGGGCCATCTTTCCGCTGCTGGGCATGGGCCTGCCGCAGCCGAAGATCGAGGTCTCGGCGCTGTTCTACGAATGGAAGCGGCGCCAGTTGCCGCCCTATTACGAGCCGGCGCAGATCGACCTGCGCTTCGCGACCGTGATGCAGGAGCTGGAACTGCCGATGGCGGGCGCGCACGATGCGTTGCGCGACGCGGTGATGGCGGGGCTGGCGTTCGTGAAGCTGAGGCACCTGCTGGGTGCGGGGGCGGCTTCGTAGCTGCTTGAATCTAGCGCGGGCCTGATTCCGGGCAGGCGCCGATGCGGGGGCCGTGGAGGCGCTGCGAGAGCGTCATGTTCTTGCCACCCATCTTGATTTCGAGCACGGCGTCGATGCGGTTGGCTTCGAGCCGGAAGGTCGCAGCGCCGGTGGCGGCCTGCGGGTTCGCGCAGTGGAGCGTGAAGTGCAGGCCGTCGGCGGGTTCGCCGGCGCTCACCAGATTGCAGCCTGCGAAGGCCTGGTGGCGCAGGAGGGGGAACATGGCCGTTGCGTCTGGCTCGCGCAGGCACTGGCGCGAACGGGTCGTGGCGTAGCGGAGCGCCTCCTCGAGGTGGGGGAGGACAGTCTCGGCAGTCAGATCGTATTCGCCGGGAGGGAGGGGGATGGGGGTGGCGCGCACCGAAAAGGGCACCAACGCAGCCACCGCCGCCGAAAACAGGGCCGCAATGGCAAGCTGCAGCGGAGCCATGTTCTGCGCGTGCGTGCCAGCTGTCAGGTTTGTACGGCCTGCTGGCCCTCGGGTCGCTGCCCGTCCACGACCTCCAGGTCCTCGGACGCGGCCCATTCGCGCAGCGCAGATTCGCAGGCTTGCTGCTCGTAGGAGTACCAGGCCTGCAGGAGTCCACGGCGGTCCAGGAACTCCTTGAACCGCGCGTACGCGCCGCGCCTGGAGAAATACCCACGAACCTGGTCGTACGCGTCGGGGGCTTTCTCTTCCACGAAGCGGAAGATCAGCTGTTGCCCAAGGTCCAGGTCATGCTTGTGGGGTACCCGGGCATACAGTGCTTCGTCGTCGACGTCCTCGGGCAGTTCCTCTTCCAGAATGCCCGGATCGGTGTCCGTATCCCAAAAGATCCGACCCGACTCGCGGCTCACATATGCGGTGTTCTCGAACGGGCCGCCCATGCTGACCCAATCGAAGGCGTCCTGAAGTTCAGAGAGATAGACGTGTGCGCGCATGATTCACCCTGTGAGCCAACGTTCGGACTTGACCGGCACGCAGCGGCAAGGCGCCGCGAGACGTATGCACCCGCGGCCGGCTCGCGGCGCAATGCCGGTGCGTGTCCGCATCGAACGACTGTCAGACCGCGGTCCGCGTCTCGAAGATTGCAAGGCGATGCCCTTCATGTTCGACAACTTCCAGTTCGGACCACCCGCTGCGGCGCAAGAGCGTGACCGCAGTGGCAGTGCCACAGTAGACGCGCTCGAAGCCGAGGTGTCGCGCATGCTTCACGACGGCGCCCAGCAGTTGATGGCCAATGCCCCTTCCACGATGTGACGGCAGAACCAAGCCAGCCGCCGCCCAGGGCGTGAGGTGCTTGTGCGTGGGCAGCGACTCGGATTTGAGAGCGGCGACCCCCACTGGATTGGTGTCTTCAAACGCGACGAGGCCTACCGGCAAGCAAGTCTCGGAAGCGGCAAACGCACTTACATCCGCAGCGGCATCGCCCGGACCATCCGGCCCATACCACTCTGGCCATTCGTCACGAAACCAGCCGCAGAGCAACGGCACCAGTTCCTGATGGTTGGCCAGGGGAGCTATGGTCAGCACGGCGGCTCCTTCTCGAACGGGCTCATTCTCCTCCGCCAGCGCGGCACCCGCCACCACGTCTCGCGCAGTCTTTCAGCAGGGCTCCACGGTGACTGGCACGCACCGGCAAGGCGCCGCAAGACGTATGCACGCAGGGCTTGCGGCGCCTTGCCGGTGCTGTCCCGAGTCGAACGACCTGTTGGACCTCACAGTCATCTGCCCTCCCTCCAGGCTCTGGCGTTGAGCGCCTCCACCTTTGCGTCGAGCTCCGCCTGCGCGCTGTCGCCAGACGCGGCGCTCGATCCCTTCATCGCGTCGTACATAAACTCGGCGATGACCAAGCCGACAGCGTGAATGGCGTCGTGCCGATTGAGCCCTTCTCTCTGCAGCCTTTCCACTGTACGGCAGGTGGGGGCATGTGCTTCCGCGATCTGGTTCTCGACGATCGCATGAAACATGGCGTGAGCCTCCGCCCCGGGAACCTTGATGCGCGCGCCGCTGTGGTACATCTTGACCAGGCGAATTCGGTCTTGCTCCGGTAAGGCAAGCCACTCCCGAGGATTCGGGGCGCGTTCTGGGTCGTAGTTCGTAACGGGCATGGTTCGTGAGGTTTGAACGTCGGAGTTGACCGGCACGCACCGGCAAGGGGCCGCGAAACGTATTCTCACGCGCACGTCGCGGCGCACTGCCGCTGCGTGTCCGCGTCGAATGACGTGTTATACCGATGCATCCCGGAATGCCCTCAGCACGCTGTTAATGCGCGTCTGATAGCCAGGGCCTTGAGCCTTGAACCACTCGAGCACGTCCTGGTCTATCCGCAAGCGTCTTCAAAGGTGAACGTCATCCCTCGAACACCAGAGGCGCATCAACAAAGCCGAGCCCATGTGCCTTCAGGTTCGCTGCGCGTTTCGCCTCGGACCAGGAGAACTCCATCCCTCCGAGGGTATATACGCGACGTAGTGGCGTCAACGGCGGTATCCCAGCGGTAAAAACGTCCGAGTGGACCGGCACGCACCGGCAAGGCGCCGCGAGACGTATGCTTCCGCGCACGGCTTGCGGCGCCTTGCCGGCGCGTCCGTGTCGAACGACCTGTTAGGTCTCACCGCACTTTGCTCAGACGTTCGGCC
Organism: Ramlibacter sp.; assembly: GCF_035706265.1. Lineage (GTDB taxonomy): Bacteria > Pseudomonadota > Gammaproteobacteria > Burkholderiales > Burkholderiaceae_C > Ramlibacter. The sequence goes on from NZ_DASSVG010000489.1 coordinate 7,820, forward strand.
ATGCGGGTCTGCCAGCCCGGGCCCGTCGCCTTCCATCTTTCGATGACGTCGGCGGGGAGCCTCAGGGTGAGCTGTTTGCGCGGATTCGCCGCAGGCGGTCGCCCGCCCTTCTTGACCTCGGCACGAGCGAGCATTTCGTCGGTGAATTCGGGCAGCTCTTCGTACTCGCTCTTCTTAATTCTGTGCGCGTCCACACGCGCCAGGTCAGATTTCAAGGAGCCGCCCGATTCGGGCCTTTTCGCGGGCATTGGCTTTCCTCATGCTGAATACGTGGCGAGCCGGCCACGCGGTGTGTAGCCAACCACCACCATGCGTCCGGCGAGCAGGCCATAACAGATGATTCGGGCTTCACCGTAGTCTTGCCGCGTGTCCTTGACCTCCACCGTGGGGCCTGCGAACACAATCGATGCATCCTCGAAATCGAGCCCGCGCTCCCGAAAGGTCTTGGCGCGCTTATCGGGATCGTAGGTCACGCGCATGGGTTGTTGTAGCTACAACAACCCGTCGGTCAAGCGCTACCGCCAGTGAGACCTAACGTGAAGGCGACCGGCACGTTGCGGCACGGGGCCGCACGGTGCACGATGTTTCCAAGGCGCCGTGCGGCCCCTTGCCGCAATGTGTCCGTGTCGAGCGACCTGTTCGACCGCAACCTACGCGGCCTCTGCGTGAAACTTGACGCCGAGCGCGCGAGCGACTTTCAGCACCGTGGCGAAGCTCGGATTCCCGTTCTCGCTCAGTGCCTTGTACAGACTTTCTCGGCTGAGCCCCGCATCGCGAGCGACCTGGCTCATTCCTTTGGCGCGAGCAATGTCTCCAAGCGCGCGCGCAATGCCTGCTGCGTCCTCGGGAGCCTCTTCGAGCCACGCATCCAGATACGCCGCCATTTCTTCCGGCGTACGCAGTTGTTCTGCGACGTCGTACGCAACCGTCTTGGTGCGCGGCGCCGCGGGTTCCTTCGCCTTTACTGTCTTGGCCATCGCTACTCCAGCAAACCTCGCGCAAGCGCCAGCGCAGTCTCTATGTCCTTCTGTTGCGAGGACTTATCCCCACCTGCGAGAAGAACAATGAGCACGCCCTTACGCTCGGTGTAATACACCCGATAACCAGGTCCGAAGTCAATCTTCAATTCACTCACGCCGTCAATCAGCACGCGGTGCTGACCGGGATTTCCGTGTCCCAGTCGATCCACTCGAACCTGAATCCGCGCGCGGCCAGCCCGATCTCTCAGAGAGTTGATCCAGTCTCAGTAGACCTCGGTCATCTCCACGCGCATGCGCGGAGTGTATCCCATGGGCTACAGCGCAGTCAAGCTCGAGCGCTGGTCGAATTTGCGGTTGAACGTCGGAGTTGACCGGCACGCGACGGCAAGGCGCCGCGAGACGTATGCTCCCGCGCACGGCTTGCGGGGCCTTGCCGGTGCGTGTCCGTGTCGAACGACCTGCTAGGCCGCAGATGGCGCAAACCGACCTGTTGCATGAAACGCCCGCGCGGGTCTGACGCCACTTGTGGATAGGCCGGATGATGGTCGAGCCAACCCGAAGCCCGCCTGCGGCCCCAGTTACGGCTTTGCGGCCCAAAGCGAAACCGCGATGGATGCAATTGACACGACAAGCGCTGCAATCGCGATTGCCTGCGGGACCAAGTGCCGCGTTCTCTCCTCCTGCAGCCCTGCAAGAACTGAGGCGAGCAAGGGAAAGTTGACGCACTTGGAGTCATTGCCGACTTTCAAAGCGAATAGATGAACCTTCGAGCCATCGGCCTGTACATAGCCGTACCGCTTTTCCAAGTGATAGTAGAGGCGGCCGAAGACGATGTCGGGATTAGTCTTTAGCGTCGCTGCGACCGCCTTACAGTCGACAGGTACGTATATCTTCGACGATCGTGTCTTCTCAAGTTCGAAATTCTCGAACTCGCCCGCGTACCGGTCGAAGATGCATTCCAGGATCCTCCGATCTGAAGGGAGCTTCATTCGCTCAATCTCCTACCAAGTGCTGAAGATGCTATCTGAACTTTCGGCGCGTGCTGGGTTCTGCCGCCTAACGTGAAGGTGACCGGCACGTTGCGGCAAGGGGCCGCACGG
>NZ_DASSVG010000490.1:0-6241 GCF_035706265.1 Ramlibacter sp.
ATCGGGCCGGCGAGGTACAGCATGGCGTCGACCACGTGCACGCCGCGACCCGTCATGCCGCCGGCGGGCACCTCCTCGCGGTCGTGGCGCCAGTGGCCCTTGGGAAAGCGGTAGGCGCTGGGGCCGCAGAAGTTGCCTTCCAGGTGCAGCACGCGGCCCAGCGACCCGTCTTCGACGAGCCGCCGGATCTCGCGCAGCGCCGGCTGGAAGCGCCAGTTGTAGCCCACGCCCAGCGTCACGCCGTGCTCGGCGCAGGCGCGGGCCGCGCGCTCGGCGCTCGCGGCATCGAGGCCCAGCGGCTTTTCGCAGAACACGTGCTTGCCGGCCTGCGCGGCGGCGACGACCTGCTCGGTGTGCAGCGAGTGCGGGGTGGCCAGCACCACCGCGTCGATTTCCGGGTCGCGCAGCACGTCCTCGTAGGCCGGCAGCAGGCGCAGGCCGTGCGCCTGCGCGAACTCGCGCGCCTTCTCCGGCGTGCGCGTCGCGGCGGCGACGAAGGTGATGGCGGCACTGCGGCCGTGGACGCTGCGCACGAGGTTCTGGCCCCAGGTGCCCAGGCCGACGATGGCGGCGCGGATCATGCGGATCCTCCTTCTGCGGGCCGATTGGAGCGGGATTCGCCCGCCCCGCCCATCGAAAGAATCCCCAAGCACCGGGAAGCATTGCATGCTCCGGGCTTACCCTAGGGCGAAGACCCGGTTGACGAACGTCAATTGGCATTCCGGCGCGGCAGGCGATCGTTGGCGCACTCACTCGCAGGAGTCCCGCCATGTCCACCTCCGCCGTCCACGTCCGCTTCGTCGGCATGATTTCGTCCCGGCGGGCCGAGGCGCTCGCGCGGGCCTGCATCAGCGGCCTCGATGCCGCCTGTGGCGCCGTCGCGCGCTGGGACGTGTGCCTGCAGCCGCCCTTGATGCCGCGCGGCAGCAGCGGCTACGCGGTGCGCGCGCAGGCGCAGCTGAGCGACGGCAGCCTGCTGGCGATCCGCGCCCAGGGCGAGGCATTGGAGGAGACCGTGCGCGATGCCTTCGGCGGCATGCGCGAACTGCTGCTGCACGCGGCGGACGGCTGCCCTCAGGCCAGGCAGTAGCTGCTGCCGCGCCGGTGGGTCGCGCCCCAGGTGCGGTAGCCGGCCCGGTCGATGTGGATGCGCCCGCTCGGGTAGCGGCTCACGCCCATGTCCCAGTCCTTGCCCTGTTCGCGCCAGTAGGCGCACAGCTGCTTGCCGGCCTGCGCCGACAGCGGCGCGAGGTCGATGGCGAAGCGCTGGTGCGAGCTGCCGGGGGCGCCGCCGGCGCAGCGGTTCAGCCGCGGGTCGCGGTAGGCGGACACCACTTCCACCTCGGACAGCACGCCGCGCTGCTGCAGCTCGCGCAGCAGGATCAGCACGTCGCGCACCTGCTCCCATTGGCTGGCCGGCGGGATCTCGAAAGGCTCGGCCCGGCACTCCTTCCACATCGAGGCGCTGCGCAGCAGCTGGTACAGCGGCACCACGTCGGCCAGGTTCTCGCCGACCAGGTAGGCGGCGAAGGTGTCGACTTCCTGGGGATGCTTGGCCCGCCAGGCCGTGAACAGGATGCTGTCGCGCTCGGGGTCGCTGAGCTTCACCTCCGGCGGCGGGGGCGGCGGCGGCGCGGGCACCGTGGTCGCCGGCGGCGCGGGGATCACGCCGGCCGGCGGCAGCTGCGACGACGGCCCGCGCGAGCAGCCCGAGAGCAGCGCGACCACGGCCGCAAGGACGAGGCAGAGGCGCTTCGGGGCATGCGGCTTTCCCATGGCGTCGACCTTAGCGCAGGCGCGTGCCGGACCGTGTCGGAAGGCGGTCAGCTTTCCAGCGGGAAAGAGAGGCTGAACAGCACGCCGCCGCCTACATTGGCGGCCTCGACCGTGCCGCCCATCTTGGCCATGTAGGTGCGCGCCACGAACAGGCCCTGGCCGCGCCGGCCGCCGCCTTCCTCGGCCGCGGCGCCGCTGACGCCGTAGTCGAAGATGCGCTGCAGCATGTCCTCCGGGATCGCCGGCCCGAGGTTGTGGACGCCGATCACCGCCATGCCGCCGCGCTCCTGCAGCGACAGCGAGATCGGCGTGCCGGGCGTGCGGTGCCGGTCCGCGTTGCGCAGGATGTGGGTGACGATGTCCTCCAGCGAGAAGGCGTCGACGCGCGCCATCAGCGGCCCCGCCAGCGGGGTGTAGCGCACGTCGGCGATGCCGGCGAACTGCGCGTTGCCGGCCACCTCGCGCAGGAAGGCGTCCAGGTCCACCGGGGCGAGCTCCAGCTGCGCCGCCTCCAGTGCCTCGCTCGGCGAGGCCTGGCCGTACAGCACCCGCACCGCCTGCTGCATGCGCTGCACGTAGCGGTGCGCGGGGTCCTCGGGATCGGGGTGCAGCACCATCAGCGACTGCAGCGGCGAGAGGATCTCGTGGCCGACGGCCTGCAGCATGTCGCGCTCGCGCTGCGAACGCAGCTGTTCGCGCTGCACGTCGCTCTTCACCCGCTGCAGCAGGTCGCCCAGGCCGCCGGCCAGGATGCCCAGTTCGTCCGGGCCGCGCAGGTCCGACACATCGAGCTGGCCGACGCCGGCGGCGCCGGGCGCATCGAGCTGCACGTTGTGCGACACGGCGGCTGCGCGCCGCGTCAGCACCGCGATCCGGCGGATCAGGCCGACCTCGATCACCACCCAGGCGAGCACGATCGCGCCCAGCATCGCCGCGACGTACCAGGACATGCGGGTGGCGATCACGCCCAGGCCCTGGTCGATGCCGCGGGCATCGCCGGTGAGCCGGGCCTCGAAGGTGCCCAGCGGCGTGGTGATGGTCTCGCGCGCGCTCAGGTTGCCGGGGCGGGCGGCCACCGGCAGCCGGTCGATCAGGCGCAGCACCGCCGGCGAGCTGCGGCCGGCGCCGTCGTCGCGCGCCCTCAGCACCGCCACCGGCGGCGCCTGGCCGTGGTCCAGCCGCGAGATCGTGAGCACCTCGCCGGGCTGCAGCAGGGCCGTCAGGTCCTGCAGCACGGCCGGGGCCACCGCGCCGGCCGCATTGCTGTCGAACAGCGGCCGGTCGCTCTCCGGCGGCAGCACCAGCAGGCGCACGTGGATGCGATCCAGGTCCGGCGGCGGCCAGGCCGGCGGCTGGTGCTCCAGCGCGCCGCGGAAGCCTTCGATCGGGATCCGCATCGCGTAGGAGACCCGGCGCGCGCATTCGGGCAGCTCGCCGGTGGCGCAGGAGGCGCTCTGCCAGACGCTGGCGCGGAAGTTCCGCACCGGCCGTGCGTCGGCGGGCAGCTCGCTGGCGCCGCTCCACGGGTAGGCCACGAAGCGGCCCCGCACCAGCGGCTCGCCGCGCATCGACAGCTGCTCGAAGGGGGCGATCCAGCTGCGCAGCTCGCCGCGCATCTCCAGCCGGATCACGGCGCGGTGGACGCCGAACAGGTCGCGGTCACCGGCTGCGCGCCCGATCAGGTCGCCGGCCGTGAAGCTGCCCACGAGGTAGATGAAGTTGCCGGCGTAGGCGCTGCTGCCGACGCCGGCGCACACGGCGCTGTCGTCGGGATAGACCACCGAGCAGCCGGCCTGGTCCACCGCCTGCTGCGCCTTGCCGGGGTCCTCGACGTCGAGCGAGGCATAGGGCAGCACCAGCGGGCGCAGCGGCGTCGGCGCCCCGGCGGCGTCCGGATTGAGCAGGGCCAGCAGGCCGGAGGGCTGGCGCAGCCGCGCCATCAGGTCGGCCTGGGTCTTGCGGAAGGCCTGCTGGTAGTTGCGGTAGCTGCGCGCCTTCTCGTCCTGCAGCAGCACCACCGCGAGCGCCAGGGTGGCCAGCGCCAGCAGCAGGAACACGCCGCGGATCAGGATCCGGCGGCGGAACGACGCCAGCCCCAGCCGCGGCCCCTCCAGCAGCTCGGGCAGCCCCAGCTCCCGCAGCTTCATGGCACCCAGCGGAAGCCGCGCATCGGCACGTTCTCGATGTGCCCGAAGCCGGGATCGACCTCGCGCAGGGCGTCGCGGATCGTGCTCACGTGCTTGCGCACGTTGTCGCGGTTGCGCTCGCTCTTCACCACCTCGAACAGCTCCTCGTAGGAGACCACCTCGCCGCGCCGCTGGTAGAGCGTGGCCAGGATGCGCTGCGCCGTGAGCGGCAGGTTGACGCGCTCGCCGCGCCAGGTGGGCGTGCGCTGCCAGAGCGGGTCGAGCGCCAGTTCCTCCGCCGCCGGGGCGCCCTCCTGCTGGCGCTCGCGCCGCTCGCGCGCCACGCGCAGGATCTCGAGGAAGGTCTCGATGAAGTCGGCTTCCTCGAAGGTGGTCTTCTGCAGGTAGTCCCAGGCGTCGAGCGCCTTCATGATGCTGCGGTAGATGGCCGCCGGCATCGCGGAGACCACCAGCACCGGCACGCCGGTGCGCTGCTTGTTGATCGCGTTGATCAGGGCCACGCCGGCGTGGCGCTCGCGCCCGAGCTCGATATCGAGCAGCACCACGTCGTACTGCTCGCGCGCGAGCGCCGCCTCGGCCGCGTCGCGGTCGAACCACTGGTCCACCTCGATGCCGGGGCGGGCCGCGCGGATCCAGCCGGCCAGCTGGTTGCTGGTGGGCAGGTCGTCCTCGATCACGGCCACGCGGGTCATGGCCCGATTATGGAAGCCCCGGGGCGGCGCGCAGCGGAAGAATTCTTCCGGAGCGTGAATGAAGCCGACCCGGCGCCGCATTGTTCGCTCCCGGGCGGATTCGAAGAATGACTCCATCGTCCCAACGCAAAGGAGAGATTCGATGAGCCGCCGCCAGACCGTTTCCGCCGTCGCCCGATTCGCCTGCGTCGCCGTGGCCTGCGTCGCCGCCGCCTCGCTGTGGGCCCAGGCGCGGCCCGAGACCGGCCTGCTGCTGGACGCGCAGACCTGGCGCGAGGAGGTGGTGACGGCCAGCACCGGCCCCTGGCCCGAAGAGGGCTGGTTTCGACTCGTGCCGCTGGATCAGGCTGTCGAAGTGCGCGCGGTGAAGCCCAGCGAGCAGGCCACCACGGTGGCTGCCGACGCGCTCTACTTCCGCGAGCCGGGGGTGGCGCTGAAGGAGGGCCGGCGCACCGGCTACCGCTACCCCGCCGTGTTGCAGCAGCCGCGCATGGGCGTGCAGCACGAGCTCTCGGTCGGCGGCACGCGCTTCAGCCTGCTGGCCGCCTACGTCGACCAGGGCATCCGCTACACGATCGCCTACGCCGGCGAGAGCCACGACTACGTGCTCGGTGGGCCCGGCGCCGACCACACGGTGGTGCGCGCCATCGCCGACCTCGATGGCGACCGCCAGCCCGATTTCGTGATCGACGTCGACGATGGGGTGTACCTGCTGCTGTCCACGCGGGCCCGCCCGGGCTTGAACGCGCCGACCGCGCACTACACCGAGCAGATTTCCTGATCCGCCGCCCGCACCGGGGAGAAGAGCCATGCTGCAGCGTCTGAAGTCCCTGCTCCGCGCCCTGCGCATCGGCCTGGCGCGCCGGATCCGCCGCCCCGGCCGCGGCGACCCGCTGTTCGCCGAAGGCACGCAGGTGCGGCTGCTGCAGGCGCGGCGGGCCGTCGCGGTCACGGCCGCCGCGGCCTTGCTCGCGTGGTTGGTGGTGGCGCATCCGCCGCTGCGCACGGCGGGGCCGGGCGAGATCGGCGTGCGCACCAATCGCGTCACGGGCAGCGTGGTGCAGTGGCGCGACGGCAGCATCCTGGTCGTGCCCGGGCTGCACGAGGCGCAGGTCTTCTCGCTGCGCGACCGCGTCTACCGGCCGGCGCAGATCGCGCAGGCGGCGGGCAGCGCGCCGGTGCAGTCGGTCGAGGGCCTGTCGGTTGGCGTGGACGTGGCCGTGCGCTATGCGCTGGACGCGACGCGCATCGCCCAGGCGGCGCGCAACCTGCCGCCCGAGCTGGACGCGGAGATCGGCGCTCGGGCCCGTGCAGCGGCACGCATGGAACCGGTGGCGCGCGGAGGTGCTGGAGCGGGTGGAAGTGAAGGGGCTGCCGGCCTATGGGAGGAACCGCGTTGCGTTGCGCCGCGCGTCTGTGTGGAGCACGCTGGCCTACGAGCACGCGCGGCGGGCGGATGATGCCGGTGCTGCCGCTGCGGCGGAGCGCGCCATGACGGAACTGGCGTCGGTGCAGAAGGGCGAGCTCGCCGACGGCGACCTGGCCGCGTACAACGATGCGGCGATGCACGTGAATGCCTCGCGCTGGGCCGCCGTGCCTGCGCCTGCTGCGGTGGCCGCAGGCGCG
>NZ_DASSVG010000491.1:0-14057 GCF_035706265.1 Ramlibacter sp.
CGTCATGCGCAGGCTGCTGTGGGCCAGTTCGTCGCTGCGGCCCAGGGCGCGCAGCACGTAGCTTGGCTCGAGCGAGGCGGACGTGCAGGCGGAGCCCGAAGAAACCGCGATGCCCTTGATGCCCATGATCAGCGACTCGCCTTCGACGAAGTTGAAGCTGATGTTCAGGTTGTGCGGCACCCGGTGTTCCAGGTTGCCGTTGATGAACACCTGCTCGATCTCCGTCAGGCCGTTCAGCAGCCGCTGCTGCAGCTTGCGCGCGTGCGCCACGTCCTTCTGCATCTCTTCCTTCGCGATGCGGAAGGCCTCGCCCATGCCCACGATCTGGTGGGTGGGCAGCGTGCCGGAGCGCATGCCGCGCTCGTGGCCGCCGCCGTGCATCTGCGCTTCCAGGCGCACGCGCGGCTTGCGGCGCACGTAGAGGGCGCCGATGCCCTTGGGCCCGTAGGTCTTGTGCGAAGCCAGGCTCATCAGGTCGACCGGCAGCTTCGAGACGTCGATCTCCGTCTTGCCGGTGGCCTGCGCGGCGTCGACGTGGAACACGACGCCCTTCTCGCGGCAGATCGCGCCGATGGCGGCGATGTCCTGGATCACGCCGATCTCGTTGTTGACGAACATCACCGAGGCCAGGATCGTGTCCGGCCGGACCGCGGCCTTGAACTTCTCCAGGTCCAGCATGCCGTCTTCCTGCACGTCGAGGTAGGTCACCTCGAAGCCCTGGCGCTCCAGCTCGCGCGTGGTGTCGAGCACGGCCTTGTGCTCGGTCTTCACCGTGATCAGGTGCTTGCCACGCGTCTTGTAGAAGTGCGCGGCGCCCTTGATCGCGAGGTTGTCGGATTCGGTGGCGCCCGAGGTCCACACGATCTCGCGCGGATCGGCCCCGATCAGGTCCGCCACCTGCTGGCGGGCCTTCTCGACGGCCTCCTCGGCCTCCCAGCCCCACGCATGGCTGCGCGAAGCCGGGTTGCCGAAGTGCTCGCGCAACCAGGGAATCATGGCGTCGACCACGCGCGGATCGACCGGCGTCGTCGCGCCGTAGTCCATGTAGATCGGAAAGTGCGGCGTCATGTCCATTTCTTGCGGGTCCGTCGTGCTGTTCTTATTGCTTCGCGAAGGAGTTGCCCAGCGCGAACACCGAGTTCGGCGCGTTCACGCGGATGGGCTTGACCACGGGGGCGCTGGAGATCGCCCGCTTGGTCTGCGGCTTGTCCTCGATCTGCACGCCCTTCGCGAGCTGGTCGTCCACCAGCTTCTGCAGCGTGATCGAGTCGAGGAATTCCACCATGCGCTGGTTGAGCGCCGCCCACAGCTCGTGCGTCATGCAGCGGCCGCCGTCGTTGCAGTTTTCCTTGCCGCCGCACTGGGTGGCATCGATCGGCTCGTCGACGGAGACGATGATGTCCGCCACCGTGATTTCGGACGCCTTGCGGCCGAGCGTGTAGCCGCCGCCCGGCCCGCGGGTGGATTCCACCAGCTCGTGCCGGCGCAGCTTGCCGAACAGCTGCTCGAGATAGGACAGCGAGATCTGCTGGCGCTGGCTGATCGCCGCCAGGGTGACGGGACCATTGTTCTGGCGCAGCGCCAGATCGATCATCGCGGTGACCGCAAAGCGGCCTTTGGTAGTGAGACGCATCGCTAGCTCCTTCCTGCTGGCTTGCTTGCCGTACCCTTGCGCAGCGCCCGCTGGCAGGGCCGTCTCCACCCAATGTTCCGGCTGTGTTGCGTATGCCGGCCCTCGGCCGGCGTTCGTGGACCGGCTGTTTTCTGAATATCCTGGGTTCCTGACTGTTTCCGTCAAGTATAACAGAAAACCCGCTTCCGAGCTCGGGTACTCAGGTTTTTCTGCGCTGCGTCAAACAGGCGGCAGATCGAGCTTGCGCTGCACGTGCTGGAGCAACCCGGCGCAGGCCGCCTCCACATGGTCCAGCACCTGCTCGAAGCCGTGTTCGCCGCCGTAGTAGGGATCGGGCACCACCTCGCCCAGGCCCTGCGGCGCGAACTCCATCAGGCGCTTGAGCTTGGCGCGGTGCCGGGGCGGGCAGGCATCCTCCAGCAGCTCGAGGTTCTCCCAGTCCATGGCGCAGATCAGGTCGAAGCGCTCGAAATCCAGCGCCTTCACCTGCCGGGCCCGCAGGTCGGCGAGGTCGTAGCCGCGCAGCGAGGCATGGTGGCAGCTGCGCTCGTCCGGCGGCGCGCCGACGTGGTAGTCGTGCGTGCCGGCGGAGTCGATGCGGATGCGGTCCTGCAGGCCAGCCTGGCGCACGAGGTGGCGGAACACGCCTTCGGCGGTGGGGCTGCGGCAGATGTTGCCCATGCAGACAAAGAGGACGCTGAAGCCGTGGTCCATGGCCGGTTCACTTGCGGATCGGTACCACGTTGTCGTGCACGCTGGCCCCGAACGCCTGCTCCTTGAGCAGCGCGAGCTGGTCGCGCACCCGCGCGGCCTTCTCGAACTCGAGGTTGCGGGCGTGCTCCAGCATCTGCTTTTCCAGCTGCTTGATGCGCTTGGAGATGTCCTTCTCGGACATGTCCTCCACCATCGCGCGCTGCAGCTCCTGCTTCTCCTGCTCCTTGCTGGCCTTCTCGCTGTAGACGCCGTCGATGAGGTCGCGCACCTGCTTCTGGATGCTGCGCGGCGTGATGCCGTGGGCCTCGTTGTGGGCGATCTGCCTGGCGCGGCGGCGCTCCGTCTCGCCGATGGCCTTCTTCATCGACTCCGTCATGTTGTCGGCGTACAGGATGGCCTTGCCGTTCAGGTTGCGCGCCGCCCGGCCGATGGTCTGGATCAGCGAGCGCTCGGCGCGCAGGAAGCCCTCCTTGTCGGCGTCGAGGATGGCGACCAGCGAGACCTCGGGGATGTCCAGGCCTTCGCGCAGCAGGTTGATGCCCACCAGCACGTCGAACTGCCCCAGCCGCAGGTCGCGGATGATCTCCACCCGCTCCACCGTGTCGACGTCGCTGTGCAGGTAGCGCACCTTGACGCCGTTGTCGCTCAGGTAGTCGGTGAGCTGTTCGGCCATGCGCTTGGTCAGCGTGGTGATCAGCACCCGCTCGTGCTTCTCCACCCGCAGGCGGATCTCCTGCAGCACGTCGTCGACCTGGTGGGTCGCCGGCCGCACTTCGACCTCAGGGTCGATCAGGCCGGTGGGGCGCACCAGCTGCTCCACCACCTGGCCGGCGTGGGTCTTCTCGTAGTCCGCCGGCGTGGCGGAGACGAAGACCACCTGGCGCATGCGGGCCTCGAATTCCTCGAAGCGCAGCGGCCGGTTGTCCAGCGCCGACGGCAGCCGGAAACCGTATTCCACCAGCGTGAGCTTGCGGGCGCGGTCGCCGTTGTACATGCCCCCGAGCTGGCCGATCATCTGGTGGCTCTCGTCCAGGAACATGATCGCGTCCTTGGGCAGGTAGTCGGTGAGCGTCGAGGGCGGCGCTCCCGGCGGCGAGCCGGAAAGGTGGCGCGTGTAGTTCTCGATGCCCTTGCAGTGCCCCAGCTCGGAGAGCATCTCCAGGTCGAAGCGGGTGCGCTGCTCCAGGCGCTGGGCCTCCACCAGCTTGCCTTCCGCGACGAAGAACTTCAGCCGTTCCTCCAGCTCCAGCTTGATCGATTCCACGGCCGAGAGCACCTTCTCGCGCGGCGTCACGTAGTGGCTGGAAGGGTAGACCGTGAAGCGCGGCACCTTCTGCCGGATGCGGCCGGTGAGCGGGTCGAACAGCTGCAGCGACTCGATCTCGTCGTCGAACAGCTCGATGCGGATCGCCAGTTCCGAGTGTTCGGCCGGGAAGATGTCGATCGTGTCGCCCCGCACGCGGAAGGTGCCGCGGGCGAAATCCTGCTCGTTGCGGTTGTACTGCATGCGAATCAGCTGCGAGATCACGTCGCGCTGGCCGATCCTGTCGCCCACCCGCATGATGAAGCGCATCTGCGTGTAGTCCTCGGGGGCGCCGATGCCGTAGATCGCGCTCACCGTCGCCACGATCACCGTGTCGCGCCGCTCCAGCACGCTCTTGGTGGCCGACAGCCGCATCTGCTCGATGTGCTCGTTGATCGAGCTGTCCTTCTCGATGAACAGGTCGCGCTGCGGGACGTAGGCCTCGGGCTGGTAGTAGTCGTAGTAGCTCACGAAGTACTCCACGGCGTTCTTCGGGAAGAACTCGCGGAATTCGCTATAGAGCTGCGCCGCCAGTGTCTTGTTGGGGGCGAACACGATGGCCGGCCGCCCGAGGCGGGCGATCACGTTGGCCATGGTGAAGGTCTTGCCGGAGCCCGTGACGCCCAGGAGCGTCTGGTACACCTCGCCGTCCTGCACGCCTTCGACCAGCTTCTCGATCGCCTGCGGCTGGTCGCCCGCCGGGGGATAGGGTTGGAACAGCTCGAACGGGGAGTCGGGAAACGTGACGAACGTGCCCTTTTTCTCCTGCTGCGGGGCCTCGCTGGCCTGGGGAATTGCGCTCATGCGGGTAAATACGGGGACGACCCCTTAAAATTGCGGGCAGCCGGCCAGAGTACATCAGGCCGGGCGTCTTTGCCACCGCATCCCAAGGAACCCCATGTCTCTCTTCAACGCCGTCGAAATGGCGCCCCGCGACCCGATCCTGGGCCTGACCGAGCAGTTCGTCGCCGACCCCAACCCGAAGAAGGTCAACCTCGGCGTGGGCGTCTACTACGACGACAACGGCAAGCTGCCGCTGCTGCAGTGCGTCCAGAAGGCGGAAGAGAAGATGATGGCGGCCCACGCCGCTCGCGGCTACCTGCCGATCGATGGCATCGCGGCGTATGACGCGGCGATCAAGTCGCTGGTATTTGGGGCCGATTCCGAGCTTGTCAAGGCCGGCCGGGTGGCCACCGTGCAGGCCCTGGGTGGCACCGGCGGCCTGAAGATCGGCGCCGACTTCCTGCACAAGCTGAACCCGAAGGCCAAGGTCCTGATCAGCGACCCGAGCTGGGAGAACCACCGGGGCATCTTCCGCGACGCCGGCTTCACGGTGGAGACCTACCCCTACTACGATGCCGACAAGCGCGGGATCAACTTCGACGGCATGCTGACCGCCCTGTCGACGGCCGAAGCCGGCACCGTCATCGTGCTGCACGCCTGCTGCCACAACCCCACCGGCTACGACCTCACCCCCGCCCAGTGGGACCAGGTGGTCGCGGCGGTGAAGGCGCGCAAGCTGGTGGCCTTCCTCGACATGGCCTACCAGGGCTTCGCCCAGGGCATCGCGGAAGACGGCCTGGCGGTGCAGAAGTTCGTGGCCTCCGGCGAGGACTTCTTCGTCTCGACCTCCTTCTCCAAGAGCCTGAGCCTGTACGGCGAGCGCGTGGGCGCGCTGTCGGTGCTGTGCCAGGACAAGGAGGAAGCCACGCGCGTGCTGTCGCAGCTGAAGATCGTGATCCGCACCAACTACAGCAACCCGCCCACCCACGGCGGCCAGGTGGCGGCCACCGTCCTCAACACGCCGGAACTGCGGGCCCTGTGGGAGGAGGAACTGGCCGCCATGCGGGTGCGCATCAAGCAGATGCGCACGGCGCTGGTCGAAAAGCTCAAGGCGGCCGGCGTGCAGCGCGATTTCAGCTTCATCGCCCAGCAGGTCGGCATGTTCAGCTACTCCGGCCTCACCAAGGAGCAGATGGTGCGGCTGCGGAACGAATTCGGCGTCTACGGTATCGACAGCGGCCGCATCTGCGTGGCGGCGCTGAACAGCAAGAACATCGACTACGTGGCGGAGTGCATCGCGAAAGTGGTGTAACCACCCTGCCCCCGGTCGTGCCCGCGGAGGCGGGGATTCAGAGCAAAGCCGCGCCACGCGCGGCTTTTCCCTTTCGACTTCCTGGGTTCCCGCCTGCGCGGAACGACGGGGTGCCCGGCATTCCTGACGCCTGTCCAACCCAGCCTTCCGCCAGCCTGACACACGGACGAAGTTTCCCCTCTCATCCGTAGTTGTCCTTTGTGCAGCCTTGCTCTGCGGCTGGTATATTGCACTGCAACAACCCCCACGGAGCCCCCATGCTCTACCAGATCTACGAGGCGCAGCGCTCCCTGATGGAGCCCTTCGCCGATTTCGCGCTGGCAGCGTCCAAGCTGTACAGCAATCCGCTCTCGCCCTTCGGCCAGAGCCCGTTCGCGCAGCGCCTGTCCGCCGGCTTCGACCTGATGTACCGCCTGGGCAAGGACTACGAGAAGCCCGAGTTCGGCATCCAGACCATCGACGTCGAGGGCGTCGAGATCGCGATCCAGGAGCGCGTCGAGGTCGACAAGCCCTTCTGCGAGCTGCGCCGCTTCAAGCGCTTCTCCGACCATCCGCACACGCTGGAGACGCTGCACGGCCAGCCGGCGGTGCTGATCGTGGCGCCGCTGTCGGGCCACTACGCCACCCTGCTGCGCGACACGGTGCGCTCCATGCTGCGCGACCACAAGGTCTACATCACCGACTGGCGCAATGCCCGCATGGTGCCGCTGGAAGCCGGCGAGTTCCACCTCGACGACTACGTCAACTACGTGCAGGAGTTCATCCGCCACCTGCAGGCGCGCTATGGCAACTGCCACGTGATCAGCGTGTGCCAGCCCACGGTGCCGGTCTTGGCGGCGGTGTCGCTCATGGCTTCGCGCGGCGAGACCACGCCGGTGACGATGACCATGATGGGCGGCCCGATCGATGCCCGCAAGTCGCCCACCGCCGTCAACAACCTGGCGATGAACAAGAGCTACGAGTGGTTCGAGACCAACGTGATCTACCGCGTGCCGCCGGGCTTCCCCGGCGAGGGCCGGCGCGTGTACCCGGGCTTCCTGCAGCACTCCGGCTTTGTCGCGATGAACCCGGACCGGCACCTCTCCAGCCACTACGACTACTTCAAGCACCTGATCGCCGGTGACGACGCGTCGGCGGAAGCGCACCGCCAGTTCTACGACGAGTACAACGCCGTCCTCGACATGGATGCCGACTACTACCTCGACACGATCCGCGTCGTGTTCCAGGAGTTCCGCCTCGTCGACGGCAGCTGGGACGTGCGCGCTCCCGACGGCACGCTGGAGCGCGTGCGCCCGCAGGACATCAAGACCACGGCGCACTTCACCATCGAGGGCGAGCTGGACGACATCTCCGGCGCCGGCCAGACCGAGGCCGCGCACGCCCTCTGCTACAACGTGCCCAAGGAGCGCCAGAAGCACCTGGAGGTGAAGGGCGCCGGCCACTACGGCATCTTCAGCGGCCGCCGCTGGCGCGAGATGGTGTACCCGCAGGTGCGCGACTTCATCGCGCGCTTCCACCACGCCGTGCCCCTGCCGCACGAAAGCCGCGGCGCCGCGTCGCCCGCCAGGGTGGCGGCCGAACGCCGCAGCACGGGCCGGGCGCGCAGCAGCGCCCCGCGCGCTTCGTCCCGCAAGCGCGCCGCCGGCCAGTGACGCCGCTGGCGGCGCGGCTGCACGCCGCCCTGCCGCAGACGCAGTGCACCCGCTGCGGCTATCCGGACTGCGCCGGGTACGCCGAGGCGATCGCGGCCGGCGAGGCGGGCATCAACCAGTGCCCGCCCGGCGGCGCCGAAGGCATCGCCCGGCTCGCGCAGATCGCGGGCCGGCCGGTGCTGCCCCTGAACCCCGCCAACGGCGTGGAGGGCCCGCGCACGCTGGCCGTCATCGACGAGAACTGGTGCATCGGCTGCACCCTCTGCCTCGACGCCTGCCCCACCGACGCGATCCTGGGCGGCAACAAGCGCATGCACACGGTGATCGAGCGCTACTGCACCGGCTGCGAACTGTGCGTGCCGGTGTGCCCGGTCGACTGCATCGCCCTGGAGAACGCGAGCGGCGCGCGCACCGGCTGGAGCGCGTGGTCGGAAGCGGACGCGCGCCAGGCGCTGCGCCGCTACGAGGAGCGCAAGCTGCGCCAGGCGCGCGCGGCGCAGGAGCACGCCGTGCGCCTGGAGGAGAAGGCCCGCGCCAAGCTGGCCGACCTGCCCGCCCACACCCACGGCGCCGAAGGCGACGAGCTCGCGCGCAAGAAGGCCATCATCGAAGCCGCCCTGGCCCGCGCCCGCGCGAAGCGGGGCTCGTAGGCTGGTGCTGAGCGCCTTGCCGAGGCGACAGCCGCGGCAAGGCCCGAAGCCCAGCGCTTGCGGCGTCGCACCGGTGCCACAATCCAGATGAGAGTAATTCTCATCTGTGCGATACTCCTGGACACCGATCCATCGTCAACCCCGGCAAGCCAGAGACGGCCTCCAGCCCCCAGCCAGCCGCAACCATCCAGGAGTCCATCCCATGGTGCGTGCCTTCCGGCTGCAGCCGTCCCTCGTCGCCGTCCTCGCGGCCTTCCACACCTTCGCCTTCGCCGAAACGACCCTGCGGACGGTCGACGTGCATGCGCAGCCCGAGCGCGCCGACGGGCCGGTGCAGGGCTACCGCGCCAGCCGCTCCTCCACCTTCACCAAGACCGACACCCCGCTGAAGGAGGTGCCGGCCTCGATCTCCGTCGTGCCGGCCACCCTGATGAAGGACCAGGCCATGCGCGGCATGGACGACGTGCTGCGCTACGTGCCGGGGGTCTCCGTGCACCAGGGCGAAGGCAACCGCGACCAGGTCGTGCTGCGCGGCAACAGCACCACGGCGGACTTCTTCGTCGACGGCGTGCGCGACGACGCCCAGATCTTCCGCGACCTCTACAACCTCGAGCGCGTCGAGGTGCTGAAGGGCCCCGGCGGCATGCTCTTCGGCCGCGGCGGCGCCGGCGGCGTGGTCAATCGCGTCACCAAGAAGCCGGTCTTCGGGCACGTGGGCGAGGCGAGCCTCACGGCCGGCAGCTTCGGCCAGCTGCGCGGCACCGTCGACCTCGGCGAAAAGGTCGGCGACAGGCTCGCATGGCGCCTCAACGCGATGGCCGAACACGCGGACAGCTTCCGCCACGGCGTGGACCTGCGGCGCGCGGCGATCAACCCGGTCGTGACCTGGGCCGCCGGCCCGGCCACGGCCGTCACGGTGGGATTCGAGCACGCGGAGGACTCGCGCACCGCCGACCGCGGCATCCCCTCGCGCGACGGCCGGCCCTTCGACACCGGGCGCGGCACCTTCTTCGGCAATGCGGACCAGAGCCGCGCCCGCAGCAGCGTCGATTCGCTCTACTCCATCGTCGACCACGAGCTGGGGAGCGGCCTCGCGCTGCGCAACACCTTCCGCGCCACGGTCTACGACAAGTTCTACCAGAACGTCTTCCCGGGCAGCGCCGTGAACGCGGCCGGCACGCTGGCCATCAACGCCTACAACAACGCCAACGACCGCACCAACATCTTCAACCAGACCGACCTCACGGCGAAGCTGCGCACCGGCAGCATCGAGCACACGCTGCTCACCGGCCTGGAGCTGGGCCACCAGGACAGCCGCAACCAGCGCCGCAGCGGCCTCTTCGGCAGCGCGGTGGGCAGCGTGACCGGCATCCCGGCCGACGACCCGGTCGCCGTTGCCACCGGGTTCGACTTCCGCGGCACCGACGCCAACAACCGCGTGAAGTCGGACATCCTCGGCCTCTACGCGCAGGACCAGATCGCGCTCACCGACAACTGGAAAGTGCTGGCGGGCCTGCGCTACGACGTGTTCAAGGTCGATTTCGACGACCGCCGCACCACCGTCACGCCGGCCGACCTGGAGCGCACCGACCGCGAATTCAGCCCGCGCCTGGGCCTGATCTGGACACCGGACGCGCGCTCGACCTACTACGTGAGCTACAGCTACTCCTTCCTGCCGGCGGGCGAGCAGCTCTCGCTGGCCACCGGCACCGCGGACCTGACGCCGGAGAAGTCCACCAACTACGAGATCGGCGCCCGCTGGGACCTGCTGCCGGCGCTGACGCTCTCCGCCGCGGTGTTCCGCCTCGACAAGGACGACGTGCGGGCCAAGGATCCCGCCGGCAGCGGCCTGTTCATCAAGACCGGGAAGCAGCGCACCGAAGGCGTGGAGATCGGGCTGCAAGGCCAGGTCACGCCGCGCTGGCAGGTGTACGGCGGCTACGCGCACCTCGACGCGAAGGTGGTGAAGGACCTCAACACCGGCACCGACCCGAACGGTGCCGCGATCCCCGCCGGCCGCCGCATCGCGCTGGTGCCGCGCAACATGGCGTCGCTGTGGAACCGCTACGAGATCGGCGGCGGCTGGGCGGCGGCGCTGGGCCTGATCCACCAGGGCGAATCGTTCGCCTCGATCAGCAACGCGGTGAAGCTGCCGGCCTACACGCGCGCCGACGCCGCGGTGTACTACACCTTCGCGGACGGCAGGACGCGGGTGGCGCTGAACGTGGAGAACCTCACCGACCGCAAGTACTACCCGACGGCCGATGGCGACAACAACATCTCGGTGGGCGCGCCGCGGATGGCGCGCGTGACGCTGACGACGCGCTTCTGATCAACCGAGCGCGTCGTTCACCTGCTCGTTGAACTCCGTCTGCGACAGCGCTGCATCCACCTCGCGGGGCAGCGCGTCGCGCACGGAGAACACGCCCATCACCTTGCGGTCGGCGCCGACGATGGGCAGGTGGCGGAAGCCGCGCTCGATCATCATCAGCACGGCGTCCGAGACCTTGGTCTGCGGCGTGACGCACAAGGGATTGGGCGTCATGATCTGCGCCAGCGTGGTCTGCTTGGGATCGAGCGCGCGCGACAGCACCCGGGTGGTGAGGTCGCGCTCGGTCACGATGCCCAGCAGCTTGTCGGGCGGCTCCATCACCAGCACGCTGCTGAAGTTGGCGCGCGTCATCGCACAGGCGGCCTCCCACACCGTGGCGTGGGAGGTGAGGCTCAGGATGACCCGCTTCGGGATGGACTGGAAAACGGTGCGTTCGGCCATGGCGACCCCCTTTCCCCTTTCAGGACCTGTCCCCTCTTTGTAAAGGGAAGTCATGCTCAACGCAACGACGCGTTGATCTTTTCGAGCACCGAAACGCCCGGACACAGCTCGCGCGCTTCCAGCGTGTTGAGCGGACGTGTCGTCGTGTTCAGTGCCGTGTGCAAATCGGTGGCCAGAGGGTCGACGTACAGCAGACCGGTGACAATCTCGCCCCGCGCCTGGTGCTCCTGCATGAAGGCCATCGCCGCCTGCCGGTCGGTGGGGTCGTAGTCCTGGTGCAGGCTGCGCAACCGCAGCAGGGTGCCGTCGTGCTGGCGCACGTCCACCGCCTCGCCCGGTGCCGCCTCGGCCGTGATCTCCGAGCGCGGCGAGACGAAGTCGATCCGGCTGACCGCCTCGTTGTGCTCGCGCACGTAGTCGTAGCTCTTGGTGCTGCCCGGGTGGTTGTTGAAGGCGATGCAGGGGCTGATCACGTCGATGAAGGCGGCGCCGCCGTGGCTCATCGCGCCTTTGATCAGCGGCACCAGCTGCGCCTTGTTGCCGGAGAAGCCGCGCGCCACGTAGGTCGCGCCGAGCTGCAGGGCCATGCCGACCAGGTCCACCGGGCTGTCGCTGTTGATCACGCCCTTCTTGCTCTTGGAGCCGGCGTCCGCCGTGGCCGAGAACTGGCCCTTGGTGAGCCCGTAGACGCCGTTGTTCTCCACGATGTAGGCCATCCGCACCCCGCGCCGCATCGCATGCGCGAACTGGCCGAGGCCGATGGAGGCCGAATCGCCGTCCCCGGAGACGCCCAGGTACAGCAACTCGCGGTTGGCGAGGTTGGCGCCCGTCAGCACCGAAGGCATGCGCCCGTGCACGGTGTTGAAGCCGTGCGAGGCGCCGAGGAAGTAGTCGGGCGTCTTCGAGCTGCAGCCGATGCCGGACAGCTTGGCCACCCGGTGCGGCTCGATGTCCAGCTCCCAGCAGGCCTGGATGATCGCGGCGGAGATCGAGTCGTGGCCGCAGCCGGCGCACAGCGTCGAGATCTTGCCTTCGTAGTCGCGCCGCGTGTAGCCGACGCGGTTCTTCTCCAGCGTCGGGTGGTGCAGCGGCGGCTTCGCGATGTAGGTCATGCCACGTTCTCCCTTTGTTCCTGCACTTGCGCGGTGATGGCCTGGGTGATGAAGCGGGCCGTGATCGGCGTGCCGTCGTAGTGCACCACCTTCACGAGCCGCGCAGGGTCGACTTCCAGCTCGTTGACGAGCAGCGAGCGCATCTGGCCGTCGCGGTTCTGCTCGACCACGAACACCTGGTCGTGCGAGGCGATGAATTCGGCCACGCTGTCCGGGAAGGGGAAAGCGCGCAGGCGCATGGCATCGAGCGCGATGCCCTCGGCCGCCAGCACCTCCAGCGCCTCCAGCATCGCCGGGCTGGTGGAGCCGTAGTAGATGACGCCCAGCCGCGCCTTGCGGGCCGCGCGCCGCACCACCGGCTGCGGCACCAGCAGCGCCGCGGTGCGGAACTTGCGCAGCAGCCGCTCCATGTTGTAGATGTAGTCCGGCCCGCGCTCGGAGTAGCGCGCGTACGGGTCGCGCGTGGTGCCGCGGGTGAAGTAGGAGCCCTTGGTCGGGTGCGTGCCCGGCAGCGTGCGCCAGGGAATGCCGTCGCCGTCGACATCCTTGTAGCGGCCGAAGTCCTTGCCGGCCTCCAGGTCCTCGTGCGTCATGACCTTGCCGCGGTCGTACTCCTGGCCTTCCTGCCAATCGAACGGATTGCACAGGCGCTGGTTCATGCCGATGTCGAGGTCGGTCATCACGAACACGGGCGTCTGCAGGCGGTCCGCCAGGTCCAGCGCCTTGGCCGTGTGCTCGAAGCACTCGTGCGGGTCTTCCGGCAGCAGCAGCACGTGCTTGGTGTCGCCGTGCGAGGCGTAGGCGCAGGACAGGATGTCGGCCTGCTGGGTGCGCGTGGGCATGCCGGTGGAGGGGCCACCGCGCTGCACGTTGACGATGGTCACCGGGATCTCGGCGAACTGCGCCAGGCCGATGAACTCGGTCATCAGCGAGACGCCCGGCCCCGAGGTGGCCGTGTAGGCACGCGCGCCGTTCCAGCCGGCGCCCACCACCATGCCGATGGAGGCCAGTTCGTCCTCCGCCTGCACGATCGCATAGTTGTGCTGGCCGGTTTCCTTGTCGACCCGCATCTTGCTGCAGTACTTCTGGAACGCCTCTGCCACCGAGGAGGAAGGCGTGATCGGGTACCACGCCATCACCGAGGCACCGCCGTACACCGCGCCCAGCGCGCAGGCGCTGTTGCCGTCCACGAAGATGCGCTTGCCCACGCGGTCGGAGCGCCGCACGCGGATGCCCAGCGGGTAGTTCAGGTGCTCCTCGGCGAACTCGCGCCCGAGGTGCAGGGCCTGCACGTTGGAGGACAGCAGCCTCTCCTTGCCCTTGTACTGCTCGCCGAACAGCTTCTCGATCTCCTTCGGGTCGATCTCCAGCAGCACCGACAGCGCGCCCACGTAGACGATGTTCTTGAACAGCTGGCGCTGGCGCGGATCGTCGTAGACGGCGTTGCAGATCTCCGTGAGCGGCATGCCGATCACGTGCACGTCGTCGCGGAACTTCGAGGGCGGCAGCGGGCGCGTGTTGTCGTAGAACAGGTAGCCGCCGGGCGAGAGTTCCGCCACGTCGGCGTCCCAGGTCTGCGGGTTCATGGCGACCATCATGTCGACGCCGCCGCGCCGGCCCAGCCAGCCCTTTTCCGTGACCCGCACCTCGTACCAGGTCGGCAGGCCCTGGATGTTGCTCGGGAAGATGTTGCGCGGGCTCACGGGCACGCCCATGCGCAGGATCGATTTCGCGAACAGCTCGTTGGCCGAGGCGGAGCCCGACCCGTTGACGTTGGCGAACTTGACGACGAAGTCGTTGACGGCCTCGATGCGGTTCATGCCGCGACCTCCTCGATTTGCGCGACCTTGCGGGCGCTGCCGGCCAGCGCCGTGTTGAACCTGAACTTCTGCATGTCCCAGGCCCCGGTGGGGCAGCGCTCGGCGCACAGGCCGCAGTGCAGGCACACGTCCTCGTCCTTCACCATCAGGCGCCCGGTCTTCAGCTGGCCGGACACGTACAGGTCCTGCGCCAGGTTGAGCGCCGGCGCCTTCAGGCGCTGCCGCACCTCGGCCTCCTCGCCATCGGGCGTGAAGGTGATGCAATCCATCGGGCAGATGTCGACGCAGGCGTCGCATTCGATGCA
>NZ_DASSVG010000492.1:0-4152 GCF_035706265.1 Ramlibacter sp.
CGCGGTCCTTGTCGTCGCCGTACTCGGTCGACTTGAGCCACAGCGCGCCTTCGTGCTCGTAGGTCTTGCCGTTGTCGCGCAGGCGCTGCACCACGGTGTCGACCTTGCCGCTGGTGTAGAGGCTGGACTCGAGGTAGTACTGGTCGAAGCGCACCGCGAAGGCCTGCAGGTCCAGGTCCTGCTCGTGGCGCAGGTAGGCCACGGCGAACTGGCGGATGCCGTCCAGGTCCTCCACGTCACCGCTGGCGGTGTATTCACGGTCGTCGGACTTCACGGTCTTCTTCGCCAGGAAGTCGTCGGCGATGTCCTGGATGTAGTCGCCGTTGTAGGCGCTCTCGGGCCAGCCGGCGTCGCCCGGCTTCAGCCCGCGGGCGCGCAACTGCACGCTGGTGGCGAGCGTCTGGATCTGCACGCCGGCGTCGTTGTAATAGAACTCGCGGTGGACGTTCCAGCCCTGGGTGGCGTAGAGGTTGCAGATCGCGTCGCCCAGCGCCGCCTGGCGGCCGTGGCCCACGTGCAGCGGGCCGGTGGGGTTGGCCGAGACGAATTCGACCAGGATGCGGCGCCCGTGCAGAGGCTGCTGGCCGAACCCGCCGGCGGCGGCCAGCACCTCGCGCACCACCTGCTGCTTGGCGGCGGGCTTGAGGCGGATGTTGAGGAAGCCGGGGCCGGCGATCTCGACGGCGTCGACCCATTGCTGGAAGGCGGAGGTGGCGAGGAGCGCCTCGCGCAGGCTTTCGGCCAGCTGGCGCGGGTTGCGCTTGAGCGGCTTGGCGAGCTGCATCGCGGCCGTGCAGGCGAGGTCGCCGTGGGCGGCGACCTTGGGGCTCTCGAACGCCGCCTTCTCGCCCGCACCCGGCGACAGCTGTTCGAGCCCGGCCGCCAGCGCGGCGAGCAGATCTTGTTTCGCTTGGAGCATCGAGGGATTTTACGAGGGGGGTGTAACCGCCTCGCCTCACATCTTGGGCATCCCGCGGGGCGGTGCGGGATCAAGCAGGTTTAACGCAAAAGCCGCGAAAGTACGCAAAAGCCGCAAAAACATCTTGGAAGCACTTCCTCCGGAAGGATTTCTTCTGCGGCTTTGGTCTTCCTTTTGCGGCTTTTGCGTTAAACCTGCCCGCTCCCGCACTGCGCCCATTGCGAGCCCCTGAAAGTCACGTGCCGCCGAACCCCCGCGCCAGGAACACCGCCGCCAGCGGGATCAGCGGCACGATGTGGGTGTTGACCATCACCATGCGCCGCACCTGCGTGATCTCGGCCTCGGCGGGCAGCGCGCCGCCGGCGCGGTGGTCGGCCAGCCAGCGCCGGAAGCGCAGCGTCGGCCGCAGGGACAGCGCGATCACGACCACCGTCGCCGTGATCTTCAGGTGCAGCAGCCAGTTGGTCCAGTACCAGCCGGAGCCCTTGATGCCCCAGATCACGCGCGCCAGCCCCGTGAGCACGATCGCGATCAGGGCGATCCAGTAGATGCGGTCCACCCGCACCAGGCGCTGGACGATCTGCTCATTCATCCATTCGGCGCGGCACAGCGCGGCCTCGCTGGTGGAGAACACGATCAGCGCGAAGATCGCGGACAGGTGAAGGAAGGCGAGGATGGATTCGAGGATCATGGCTGCGGGCCCGCCATCCAGAACCGGGGCTGGGCGTAGTGGTGCTTGAGGAAGTCGATCCACAGCCGCACCCGCAGGGGCAGGTGCTTGCGCTGCGGGAAGACCGCGTAGATGCCGTTGGGCGGGGCCGCGAAGGGCGCCAGCACTTCGGCCAGCCGCCCTTGCGCGATCTCCTGCTCCACCTCCCAGGTGCTGCGCCAGGCGATGCCGTAGCCCTGCGCGCACCAGTCGTGCAGCACCTGGCCGTCGGAGCAGTCGAGCGGCCCCTGTGGCTTGATGTGCAGCAGCTCGCCCTCGCCGTTGCGCCCCGGCACCACGAAGGCCCAGCCGCGCGTCTGCGAGGCGTCGCTGGAGAGCGTGAGGCAGTCGAAGCGCATCAGGTCGCTCGGATGCTCGGGCGTGCCGTGGCGGCGCAGGTACTCGGGCGTCGCCACGCACAGCCGCCGGTTGTCCGCCAGCCGCACGCTCACCAGCGAGGAATCGGGGAAGTCGCCCACGCGCACCGCGCAGTCGAAGCCCTCGCCGGCCACGTCGACCACCCGGTCGCTCAGGTTCAGCGAGATCGTCACGTCGTTGTGCAGCTCGCGAAAGCGCGGCACCAGCGGCGCCACGTGGCGGCGGCCGAAACCGGCCGGCGCCGTGATGCGCAGGTGGCCGCTGGCCTTCACGCCGCCGGCGCTGACGCTCGCTTCGGCGTTGGCCAGGTCGGCCAGCAGGCGCTGGCAGTCCTCGAGGAAGGCGCTGCCTTCGTGGGTGAGAGTGATGCGGCGCGTGGTGCGCACCAGCAGCTTCACGCCCAGGCGCTCCTCCAGCGCGTCGAGGCGGCGGCCCATGATGGCCGGCGCCACGCCTTCGGCCCGCGCGGCCGCCGTGAGGCTGCCGCGGGTGGCGACGGAAACAAAGGATTCGAGCTGCTTGAGCTTGTCCATGCAACGCGGATTATCGCGTTGCAAGTCACGAATTCCGCCATCGACCTAGCCGATTGCGTCATTCGCGCGACTGAGCCGGGCGATCTGCTCCTCGCTGTAACCCAGTTCGCGCAGCAGATCCGGGCCATGCTCGTTGAATTTCGGCGGCTGCAGCCGCACGCCGGGGCGGTGGCCGTCCACGGTGAAGGGCAGCAGAGGCACCCTGGTCGCGCGGCCGTCCGGCAGCTCCAGCGGCGCCAGCCCCCCGGTGGCATTGAGGTGCGGATCGTCGAACAGGTCCTGCGGCTTGGTGATCGGCGCGAAGGGCAGGCCGTTGCGCTCGAAGACTTCGCTCAGTTCCGCCGCGCCGTGCGAGGCCAGGCGCTCGCGCAGCACCGGGATCAGCCACTCGCGGGCGCGGACGCGGTCGTTGTTGGTCTTCAGGCGCTCGTCGGCAAACAGGTCGGCGTAGCCGAAGGCTTCGCAGAAGACCTTCCACTGGCTGTCGCTGACCGCGGCGAGGAAGATCTGCTCGCCGTCCTTCACCGTGAACACGTCGTAGACGGCCCAGGCCGAGATGCGCCCCGGCATCGGCGCGGCGGGCTTGCCCGTGACGGCGAACTGCATCATGTGCTGGGCGACCAGGAAGACGTTGTTCTCGAACAGGGCGCTCTGCACCTCCTGGCCGCGGCCGGTCTTCTCGCGCTGCGCCAGCGCCGCCATCGCGCCGATGGCACCGAACATGCCGCCCATGATGTCGTTGACGCTGGTGCCGGCGCGCAGCGGATCGCCCGGCCGCCCCGTCATGTAGGCCAGCCCGCCCATCATCTGCACCACTTCGTCGAGCGCCGTGCGGTGGTCGTAGGGACCGGGCAGGAAGCCCTTGTGGCTGACGAAGATGATGCGCGGATCGAGCTTCGAGAGCGTTTCGTAGTCGAGGCCCAGCTTCTTCATGGTGCCGGGCTTGAAGTTCTCGCTCACGATGTCGGCGGTGGCGATCAGCTTCAGCGCCGCTTCGCGGCCTTCCACGCTCTGCAGGTCCAGCGCGATGCTCTTCTTGTTGCGGTTGAAGAGCGGGAAGAAGCCGGCGCCGGAGCCGAGCAGGCGACGCGTGTTGTCGCCCTGTGGCGGCTCCACCTTGATCACTTCGGCGCCGAGGTCCGCCAGCACCATGCCGCAGGTCGGGCCCATCACCATGTGGGTGAACTCGACGACGCGAATGCCTTCGTAGGGCAGCGGGGTGTCAGCCATGCGCGGCCTCCTGCACGAAGCCCCGGGGCAGGCCCGCTTCGGGCGTCATGCCGTAGAGCGGTTCGCCGGGCAGGCCCTCGGCCAGCGGCGCACGAGCCGCCAACAGCCTGGCCAGATCGACGCCGGTGCGCACGCCCATGGCCTCGAACATGAACACCAGGTCCTCGGTGACGACGTTGCCCGATGCGCCGGGCGCGTAGGGGCAGCCGCCCAGGCCGCCGAGCGAGCTGTCGAAGGTGCGCACGCCGACGTCCCAGGCCGCCAGGCAGTTCGCGAGCCCGAGGCCGCGCGTGTTGTGCATGTGGGCCGCGCCGGCCCTGGCGCCGATCTCCGCGAAGAGGCGCTTGAACAGCCGCCGCACCTGGGCCGGATTGGCCATGCCG
>NZ_DASSVG010000493.1:0-3650 GCF_035706265.1 Ramlibacter sp.
AAGCAGAAGGTGGCGCGCATCATCAAGGACCAGGGCTGGCCCATGGTGATGAACTGCGTGATCCACCGCCTCAACATCGCGCACGTGGGCCGCATCATCGAGATGGCCGACGCGATCGGCGCCGAATACCTGGAACTGGCCAACACGCAGTACTACTCCTGGGCGTTCGAGAACCGCGAGCACCTGCTGCCCACGCGGGAGCAGCTGCGCGAGGCCGAGGCGGTGACGGACCAGTGGCGCGAGCGCCTCGCCGGCCGCATGCGCCTGTTCTTCGTCGCGCCCGACTACCACGAGGGCCGGCCCAAGCGCTGCGTCAATGGGTGGGGCACGACGCTGCTGTCCGTGGCGCCCGACGGCGTGGCGCTCCCTTGCCACACCGCGCGCATGCTGCCGGGCCTCTCCTTCCCCGACCTGCGCACGACCAGCGTGCGCAGCGCCTGGTTCGATTCGGAGGGCTTCAACCGCTTCCGTGGCACGGGCTGGATGAAGGAGCCCTGCAGCAGCTGCGAGCACCGCGAGCAGGACCTCGGTGGCTGCCGCTGCCAGGCCTTCCTGCTGGCGGGCGACGCCGCCGCCGCCGATCCGGTCTGCGCCAAGAGTCCGCGCCACGCCGTGGTGCAGGAGGCCGTGGCGCGGGCGGAACGCGGCGAGCCGCCGGTGCGCCCGCTGGTGTTCCGCGACCCGAAGCAATCGCGCGCGCTCAGCGCGTGAGAAGGCCCGCGCGGCGGGCGGTTATCGACATCCCGATACAGGCGCGCTACATTCGTCACCAGACCAGCGGGCTGGAAACCGCTGCACGGGGGAGCCGGGCGGCCCGGCGCAAGGGAATCGGATGACCGCACCGGAGGATCACCATCTCGTTGACTGGCTGAATTCGCTCGGCCTGGCGATGCACGCCGAGACGTTCCGCCGCAACGACGTCACGCTCGACCTCCTGCCTCACCTCTCCGATGCCGACCTGAAGGAGCTCGGGCTCTCGCTGGGCCACCGCCGCGTCCTGCTGGAAGCGGTGGAGCGGGAAAAGGCGAAAAAGCAACAGGGCGAGCGGCGTCAGGTCACCGTCATGTTCTGCGACCTGGTCGGCTCCACCACGCTGTCGGAGCGGCTGGACCTGGACGACCTGCGCGGCCTGATCCACGGCTACTACTCGATCTGCTGCAACCTCATCGAGGAAGCGGGCGGCTTCACGGCGCGGCTGGTCGGCGACGGCATCCTGGCCTACTTCGGCTATCCGATGGCGCGCGAGGACGCCGCCGAATGCGCGATCCGCGCCAGCCTGCGCATCCTCGAGCGGCTGGCCAGCGAACGCCCCGCGCCCGGCGGCGAACTCAACGTCCACATCGGCCTGGCCACCGGCATGGCGGTGATCAGCGACATGGTGGGCACGGGCTTCGCCGAGCGCCACGCGGCCACCGGGCTCACACCCAACCTCGCGGCGCGCATCCAGTCGATGGCCACCGCCGGCAGCATCCTCGTGTCGGACGACACCCGGCGGCTGGCAGGCGGCATGTTCACCTATGCGGACCTGGGCGAGCACCAGTTCCGCGGGCTCGAGAAGCCGGTGCGCGTGTGGCGCGTCACCGGCGAGTCGCTCGCGACCGACCGCTTCGAGGCCCACCGCAGCCGCGCGCTGGAATGCGTGGGCCGCGACGCCGAGCTGCAGGCGCTGGAGGAGAGCTGGGCCAGCGCGCAGCGCGGCGAAGCCCGCATCGTCAGCCTGATCGGCGAGGCCGGCATCGGCAAGTCGCGCCTGATGCGCACGGCCTCGGGCCGCTTCGCGCGCGGCGCCGGCAGCGTGGTGCTGCTGCAATGCGCGCCCAACCAGACCAGCACGCCGCTGCATCCGCTGGTCGCCTGGATCCGGCGCGAGGCCGGCATCGGCGCGGGCAGCGCCGCCGAACACCTGGAAAGCATCTCCCACTGGCTGGGAGCGTCGGCCTCGCGCCGGGACGTCGCGCTGGCCGCCGACCTGGTGGGCATCGCCCTGCCGCCGGGGACGCTGCCGGTGATGACGCCCGATCGCCAGCGCAGCCTCACGCGCGAGGTGCTGCTGCAGTACTTCGAGCGCCAGTGCGAATCGGCCGCGCTGCTGTTCATGCTGGAAGACGCGCACTGGATGGACGGCGCCACCGAGGACTTCCTGAAGGCGCTGTTCCGGCGCCTGCGCGAGCGGCGCCTGCTGGCGCTGGTCACCTCGCGGCCGCCGGCCCCGCACGACTGGCGCACGGCCGGCACGGTGCGCGAGATCCGGCTCGAGCCGCTGCAGGC
This sequence comes from Ramlibacter sp., assembly GCF_035706265.1. Classification (GTDB taxonomy): domain Bacteria; phylum Pseudomonadota; class Gammaproteobacteria; order Burkholderiales; family Burkholderiaceae_C; genus Ramlibacter. The sequence continues at coordinate 2,269 of NZ_DASSVG010000493.1, forward strand.
CACCGACGCCGAGAAACTGATCCACAACGTCTGCCAGGGCGAGAGCCTGCCGCCGGCCCTGGTGGACCTGATCCTCGCCCGCACCGACGGCGTGCCGCTGTTCATCGAGGAACTGACGGCCACCGTGCTCGAAGCGCGCTCGCTGCCGGCGCAGGAAGGCACGCTGGGCAACGCGGCCACGCTGCCGACGCCGGACATCCCCTCCACCCTGCGCGACAGCCTGATGGCGCGCCTGGACCGGCTGGAAGGCGCCAAGGAAGTGGCGCGCGTGGCCAGCGCGCTCGGGCGCGAGTTCACCTTCGCGCTGCTGCAGCACGTGACCGGCCAGCCGCCGGCGGCGCTGGCCGCGGCGCTGGCCCGCCTGGTCGATGCGCAGCTGCTGTTCTGCCGCGGCGTGCCGCCGGCGGCCGAATACATGTTCAAGCACGCGCTGATCCAGCAGGCCGCCTACGAGGGCCAGCTGCGCGCCGACCGCCAGGCGCTGCACGCGCGCATCGTGCACGCCATCGAGGCGCACCAGCCGGAGCTGGCGGCGCACGAGCCGGGCCTGATGGCGCACCACTGCCGAGAAGCGAACCTGCCCGAGCGCGAGGTGGACTACCTCTACGCTGCCGGCCTCGCCTCCACGCGCATGGTGGCGATCGCCGAAGCCCTCTCCTACTTCACCCGGGCGGAGGAGCTGGTCGGCGCGCTGCCGCAGACGCCGCACAACGTGCGCCGGCACATCGACATCATCCTCGGGCTGATGGAAGTGGGCCGCTTCGCGATCCTGCCCAAGCGGCTGATGGAGCTCGGCGCGCTGGCGCGCAAGCTCTCGCAGGTGGAAGGCGTGACGTGCGATGCCGCGACGCTCTCCTCCATCCTGTTCCAGGAAGGGCGCGCGCACCTCTACACCACCCGCTACAAGGACGCGCGGCGCATCTTCGGCGAGATCCGCCAGCTCGGGCGCGAGACCGGTTCCGAGCTGATCGAGCGCAAGCCCGGTTCCGCCCTCACCATGGACCTGTGCTGCCAGGGCCTGTTCGGCGAGATGCTGGAGTTCGTGAACGAGACCAACATCGGCCACTACAAGGAGGCCGGCAGCATCATCGACTACATCTCCGGCCTGGGCTGGATCGGCTACGCGCGCTGCCAGGCCGGCCCGGGCGACGAGGGCGTGCGCAGCGGCGAGCTCTCGGTGCAGGAGGCCGAGCAGCTGCAGTCGCCCGTCTACGTGGCCGGCGCGCTGATCTGGCGCAGCCACGCGCTGATGGCGGCGCGCCGCTTCCAGGAGGCGGTGGCCGACGCGCGCGGCTGCCACCGCCTGAGCGAACAGCATGCGGTGCCCTACCTGCGCTGGCACAGCCTGGTGTTCCTGGCCCTGTGCCTCTCGCGCGCGGGCG
>NZ_DASSVG010000494.1:0-7354 GCF_035706265.1 Ramlibacter sp.
CGGATTTGTCCGCCTCCGGAAGTAAAGGAGGAGGCACTGGCTTCAGCCAGTGCCGGGGGACATGGAGTGAGACGGACAAACCCCCTCCGGGCCGGACCAGAGGCCACCCCCGCTCCCCCAGAGATCACGGCACCGGCGTCAGCTTTGCGACCGCCAGCGCCAGCCACTTCTGGCCGTGGCGCGGAAAGTTGATGTGCGCCCGGGCGTCCTGGCCGCTGCCTTCCAGGGTGAGCACCGTGCCCTCGCCGAACTTGGCATGGAACACCTTCATGCCGGCGCGCAAGCCGTGCGCCGGTTCGGCCTTCTGCGGCGGCACCGGGGGATTGGCGAAGGTCTCGCTCGAACGGCCATAGCCGGTCGACGTCCCGCGCGAGGTGGGATAGCCCATCCCGAAGCCGAAGGCCGAGCCGCCGAAGCTCTGGTTCTTCGGCGTCAGCCACTTCAGCGCGTGCTCCGGCAATTCGTCGAAGAAACGGCTGCGCACGTTGTAGCGCGTGGCGCCGTGCAGCAGGCGCGTCTGCGAGTGGCTCAGGTAGAGGCGCTTGCGCGCCCGCGTGATCGCCACGTACATCAGGCGTCGCTCTTCCTCCAGCCCCTGGTAGTCGGACAGCGAGCGTTCGCTCGGGAACAGCCCTTCCTCCAGCCCGGTCACGAACACGCAGTCGAACTCCAGCCCCTTCGCCGCATGCACCGTCATGAGCTGCACCGCGTCCTGCCCGGCCTGGGCCTGGTTGTCGCCCGATTCCAGCGCGGCGTGGGTGAGGAAGGCCGCCAGCGGCGACAGCGTCTCGCCCGTCTCGGCATCCGGTGGCACGTAGTCGGGCGCCGGCTCGTTCACCTCCGGCAGGCTCGGGTCCAGCCCCTGGCTGGCCGGCGACTGCCGCAGCACCGTGGCGCCGAGCTCGTCGATCGGCAGCGCCACCGCATCGCGGCCGAAGCCCTCCTGCGTGACGAAGCTCTCGGCCGCGTTGACCAGTTCCTCCAGGTTCTCGATCCGGTCGGCGCCATCGCGCTCGGCGCGGTAGTGCTCGATCAGGCCACTGCGTTGCAGCATCACCTCGATGATCTCGCGCAGCGTGAGCCCCTCGGTCTCGGCCCGCATGGCGTCGATCTTGGCCACGAAGGCGGCGAGGTTGACGCCGGCCTTGCCGGTGGTGGACTTCACCGCGTCGTGCAGGGACGAGCCGGCGGCCCGCGCGGCGTCCTGGAGTTGTTCGACGGTGCGGGCGCCGATGCCACGAGCCGGGAAGTTCACCACCCGCAGGAAGCTGGTGTCGTCGTTCGGGTTCTCCAGCAGCCGCAGATAGGACAGCGCGTGCTTGATCTCGGCCCGCTCGAAGAAGCGCAGGCCGCCGTACACGCGGTAGGGCACGGCCGCATTGAACAAGGCCGTCTCGATCACCCGGCTCTGCGCGTTGCTGCGGTAGAGGATCGCGATCTCGTGCCGCGGCACGTCGTCGCGGGCGAGCTGCCGCGCCTCCTCCACCAGCCACTGCGCCTCGGCCATGTCGGTGGGCGCCTCGTACACGCGCACCGGCTCGCCAGGGCCCTGCTCGGTGCGCAGGTTCTTGCCCAGGCGCGTCTTGTTGTGCGCGATCAGCGCGTTGGCCGAGTCGAGGATGTTGCTGAAGCTGCGGTAGTTCTGCTCCAGCTTGATCTGGTGCTGCACGCCGAACTCGTTGACGAAGTCGGCCATGTTGCCCACCCGCGCGCCGCGGAAGGCATAGATGCTCTGGTCGTCGTCGCCCACCGCGAAGACCGAATTCTCCGGCCCGGCGAACATCTTGATCCAGGCGTACTGCAGCCGGTTGGTGTCCTGGAACTCGTCGATCAGGATGTGGCGGAAGCGCCGCCGGTAGTGCTCGCGGATCGGGTCGTTGTCGCGCAGCAGCTCGTAGCTGCGCAGCATCAGCTCCGCGAAGTCGACCACGCCTTCGCGCTGGCACTGCTCCTCGTAGAGCTGGAAGATCTCCACCTTGCGGCGGTCGTCCTCGGTGCGCACTTCCACCGCGTTGGGCCGCAGGCCCTCCTCCTTGCAGCCGGCGATGAACCACTGCAGCTCCTTGGCCGGGAAGCGCTCCTCGTCCACGTTGTGCTGCTTCATCAGGCGCTTGATGGCCGAGAGCTGGTCCTGCGTGTCCAGGATCTGGAAGCTTTGCGGCAGGCCGGCGAGCTTGTAGTGCGCGCGCAGGAAGCGGTTGCACAGGCCGTGGAAGGTGCCGATCCACATGCCGCGCACGTTCACCGGCAGCATCGCGGCCAGCCGCGTCATCATTTCCTTGGCCGCCTTGTTGGTGAAGGTCACGGCGAGCACGTTGCCGGGACCGATCTGCCCGGTGGCCAGCAGCCAGGCGATGCGGGTGGTGAGGACGCGCGTCTTGCCGGAGCCCGCGCCGGCCAGGATGAGGGCGTGCGCGTTGGGCAGGGTGACCGCCGCCAGCTGCTCGGCGTTCAGGTTCTGCAGCAGCGGCGACTCGGTGACTTGTGGGAGCATGGAGCATTGTAGAAAGCCGGCCGCGCGGGAACCGATCGGTCCCCCGCGGCGTCTGAACCGCTGTGCTTCGACCGCTCATTGCCCTCCTCCTTCTGGCCGCGCCGCTGGCGGCACAGGCCCTGTGCACCAGCGACGACGTGGCGCCGGTGAAGACCGTCGTGGAGCGCTTCCTGCGCGCCGACTGCGTCGACTGCTGGCGCACCGGCGCGGCAGCGCAGCCGGCCGCCGACACCCTGGTGCTGGACTGGATCGTGCCGGCCCCGCAGGGCGAGGACGCGCCGCTCTCGGCCGCCGAGAGCGACGCCGCGCTGGAGCGGCTGGCGGCGCTGCGGCAACGCCCGCCGCGCAGCGTGGCCACCGTGACCAGCCGGCAGGAAGGCCAGCCCGTCCCCGTGCGCATCGCGCTCGGCGAGGCCGTCAACGACTACGTGGGCGCATCGATCGAGCTGCCGGAGGGCGGCCGCGAGCCCTGGCAGGCCTGGCTGCTGCTGGTGGAAAGAATACCGGCCGGCGTGGAGGGCACGCCGCTGCCGCGCCTGCTGGTGCGCAAGGTGTTCCGGCCCGAGGCCTGGGCGAGCGCCGGCCGGCCGGCCGGCCCGCTGGCCGAGTCGCGCTCGATGCAGCTGCCGGCCTCGGCCCGGCCCGAGCGGCTGCGGCTGGTGGCCGTGGTGCACGATGCTCGCGGGCGTATCAGGGCTATCACGCAAACCGAATGTCGCGACTGAGCCCGCGGGCTTAGAATCAATCACCGGGCCCAAGCATTTGTGGCCCGGTTTTTCGTCTGGGCCCCGTGCGCGCCTTTGGCGAAGCCGGCCCCCACAGTCCAAGCGTCCACCTGTTTTTCAACAGTTTTCCGGAGCCTGGAATGGAAATCTTCGACTACGACAAAGTTTTGCTGCTGCCGCGCAAGTGCCGCGTGGAAAGCCGCTCCCAATGCGACCCCTCGATCGAATTCGGCGGGCGCCGCTTCAAGCTGCCGGTGGTGCCGGCCAACATGAAGACCGTGCTGAACGAAGAGATCTGCCTGTGGCTGGCCCGCAACGGCTACTTCTACGTGATGCACCGCTTCGACCTGGACAACGTGAAGTTCGTCCGCCGCATGAAGGAAGCGGGCGTCTTCGCCTCGATCTCGGTGGGCGTCAAGCAGCCCGATTACGAGGCCATCGACCGCCTCGCCGCCGAGGGCCTGGTGCCGGACTACATCACGATCGACATCGCGCACGGCCACGCCGACACGGTGAAGAACATGATCTTCCACATCAAGGCGAAGATGCCGCAGGCCTTCGTGATCGCCGGCAACGTGGGCACGCCCGAGGCGGTGATCGACCTGGAGAACTGGGGCGCGGACGCCACCAAGGTGGGCATCGGCCCCGGCAAGGTCTGCATCACGCGCATGAAGACGGGCTTCGGCACCGGCGGCTGGCAGCTCTCGGCGCTGAAGTGGTGCGCCCGCGTGGCGACCAAGCCGATCATCGCCGACGGCGGCATCCGCGAGCACGGCGACATCGCCAAGAGCATCCGCTTCGGCGCCACCATGGTGATGGTGGGCTCGATGCTGGCCGGCCACGAGGAGTCGCCCGGCCAGACGGTGGAAGTCGACGGCCGCCTGTACAAGGAGTACTACGGCAGCGCCTCCGACTTCAACAAGGGCGAGTACAAGCACGTCGAAGGCAAGCGCATCCTCGAGCCGGTGAAGGGCAAGCTGGCCGACACGCTGCGCGAGATGGAGGAGGACCTCCAGAGCTCGATCAGCTATGCGGGCGGCACCAAGCTGATGGACATCCGGAAGGTGAACTACGTGATCCTGGGCGGGGACAACGCGGGCGAGCACCTGTTGATGTAAGGGCGGGGAAGCGCTGGGCTTCGGCGTGCTGCGCACGCGCTCAGCAACCAGCCTACGAAGACCGCGGCCCCGCGCAGCGCTGGCAGATTTCGTAGGCTGGCGCTGGAGCGAAGCGAAAGCCCAGCGCTGCGCGAAGCGCCCCTACGCCCGCAGCAGATCCAGCGCCAGCTGCTGCAACCGGTGGCTCGGCTCCACCAGCGCATCCAGCACGCCGAAGTGGTGCAGCCCCGGCAGCACCTCGCACACCGGCACCCGCCGCGCGCCCCAGGCCTCCTGGATCAGGCGGTTCTGGCGGTGGAATTCCGGGCTCTCCTCGCCACCCACCACCGAATAGAGCGTCCCCGTGCGCGGCGCCGGCAGCCGCGCCGGGCTGGCCTGCTCCACCTGCTGCGGCGTCAGCTGCAGCGCCTCCTGCAGGAAGGGCGTGCGCATGATCGGTTCGAGGTCGTGCAGGCCCGAGATCGACAGCGCGCAGCGCAGCGTGTCGCGCGGCAGCGACGGATCGAACTGCGGCCACTGGCAGGTGAGCAGCATCGCCGCCAGGTGCCCGCCGGCGGAATGCCCGGCCACCACGATGCGCCGCGGGTCGCCGCCGAAGCGGCGGATGTTGTGCCACGTCCACGCCACCGCGCGCGCCATCTGCAGCGTGATCTGCGGCACGGTCACGGCGGGTGCGAGCGCGTAGTTCGGCACCACCACGCAGGTGTTGTGCCGCGTGAACGCCGGTGCGATGAAGGAGTGGTCGGCCTTGTCCAGCGCCCGCCAGTAGCCGCCGTGGATGAACACCAGCACCGGCCCGCCGCCCTGCTCCGCCGGAAAGACATCGAGCGTCTCACCCGGCTCGCGGCCGTAGGCGATGTCGAGCTCGCAGGGGATCTCCTCCCGGGCCTTGCGCGACTCCTGCGCCCAGCGCGCGAGGTAGTCCGCGTGATCCGGCACCAGTGCCCGGTTGTTGTACATCCGGTCGTGCCACGCTCCGTCACCCCAGCTCATAGCCACTCCTGCTTTTTATCCGCCCCTGTGCAACATCCTGTCACAATTTGTCAGCTTCCACCACCGGGATGTCAGATTGACCTAAGGGTGCGGCGTCCACAGAATGCCCGGCCGGACCCCGAGGAGACCCCCGTGAGACTGAGTCCCGACCAACTGGAACGCTTCGACCGCGATGGCTACCTGTTCTTCCCCGGCCTCTTCAGCGCCGAGGAGACGCGCGTGCTGACCAGCGCCGTGCCGGCGTTGTATGCGCGCCGCGAGGCCTACAACGTGCGCGAGAAAGGCAGCGACGCCGTGCGCACCAACTTCGCCGCCCACCTGTACAGCGAGCCGTTCGCGCGGCTGGCGCGGCATCCGCGCATGATCGGCCCGGTGATGGACCTGTTCCGGGAGCAGGTGTACATGCACCAGTTCAAGATCAACGGCAAGATGGCCTTCGAGGGCGACGTCTGGCAGTGGCACCAGGACTACGGCACCTGGCTCAACGACGACCTGATGCCCACCGAGCGCGCGATGAACGTGGCGATTTTCCTGGACGACGTCAACGAGTTCAACGGCCCGCTGATGTTCATCCCCGGCAGCCACAGGAAGGGCGTGGTGGAGGCGAAGCACGACCTCACGACCACCAGCTATCCGCTGTGGACGGTCGACAACGAACTGATCGCCACCCTGGTGGAGCGCGCCGGCGGCAAGGACGGCGGCATCGTCAGCCCCAAGGGCCCCGCGGGCTCGATGATCCTGTTCCACAGCTGCCTGGTGCATGCGTCCACCAGCAACCTCTCGCCCTGGAACCGGGTGAGCGTGTACCTGAGCCTGTGCGCCGTCTCCAACCACATCCGCCGCTTCAAGCGGCCCGAGTACATCGCGCATCGCGACTTCACGCCGATCGCCTGCCTGCCGGACGACTGCCTGCTGAAACCGTATCCGGTGGACCTGCCCTGGCGTGACGGCATGCCCGCCAGCGCGCTCGCCACCTCCGCCGAACCCATCGACCAACGCAAGAAAGCCGCCTGATGTCATTGCACGCCAAACTCCAGCAACGCCAAGCCGAGGGCAAGCCGATCCGCGTCGGCCTGATCGGGGCCGGCAAGTTCGGCTCCATGTACCTGGCCCAGGTGCCCAACACGCCCGGCGTGCACCTGGCCGCCATCGCCGACCTGGCGCCTGCCAACGCGCGCGCCAACCTGGAGCGCGTGGGCTGGAAGGCGCAGCGCACCGAGGCCGCGTCCATCGACGAGGCCTTGAAGACCGGCGCCACCCACGTCGGCGACGACTGGCAGGCGCTGGTGCGCCATCCGGCCATCGACGTGGTGGTGGAGTGCACCGGGCATCCGATCGCCGCAGTTGACCATTGCCTCGAAGCCTTCGCGCACCGCAAGCACGTCGTCAACGTGACGGTGGAGGCGGACGCCTTCTGTGGCCCGCTGCTGGCGCGCAAGGCGGCCGACGCGGGCGTGGTCTATTCGCTCGCCTTCGGCGACCAGCCGGCGCTGATCTGCGACCTGGTGGACTGGGCCCGCACCTGCGGCTTCCCGGTGGTGGCGGCGGGGCGCGGCCACAAGTGGCTGCCGCACTTCAGCGAGTCCACACCCGATACGGTGTGGGACAACTGGGGCCTGACGCGGGAGCAGGCGCAGCGCGGCGGCCTCAACCCGAAGATGTTCAACAGCTTCCTGGACGGCTCCAAGCCGGCCATCGAGAGCACGGCCGTGGCCAACGCCACCGGGCTGGCCGTGCCGTCCGACGGCCTGCTCTACCCGCCGGCCAGCATCGAGGACATCCCCTTCGTCACCCGCCCGCGCAGCGAAGGCGGCGTGCTGGAGCGCAAGGGCATGGTGGAAGTGATCTCCTCGCTGGAGTCCGACGGCCGCGCGATCCCCTACGAGATCCGCATGGGCGTGTGGGTCACGGTGGAAGGCGAGACCGAGTACATCCGCAACTGCTTCGAGGAGTACAAGGCCCACACCGACCCGAGCGGGCGCTACTTCACGCTCTACAAGCGCTGGCACCTGATCGGGCTGGAA
>NZ_DASSVG010000495.1:0-2834 GCF_035706265.1 Ramlibacter sp.
GGCCAGCACGAAGGTTCCGATGCAGGCCGCCGCCACGCGCGCGCCGCCGCCATGCCACGCCTGCAGTGCCGCGCCGGCCTCGCGCACGTCGCGCCGCTCGAGCGCCTGCGCCAGTGGCCCGGGCATCTTGGCGCCGATGGCGGGCACGACGATGCAGTCGGGCGCGGCGCAATCCTCCACCGGCGCCACCGGAACCTGCATGCCTTGCGCGGTGCGCACCCGGCGCCGCACGCCGACCAGGTTCACGTCGAAGCGCAGCGACGTGACGCCCTGCAGCTGCGCGAGTTCGTTGGCGGTGGCGAAGGCGTCCATCACGGCCGCGAGGCCGGTGTCGAACGCGCCGTCGAGAACCAGGATGGCGATGCGCATGGCTTGGCAAGATCGCTATGAAACAAGTCCATTCTGGCCGTTCCCCCGCCACCGTGCGCGTGCCTACAGTCTCCCCCGTCGCCGTCGTGGCGATTCCCCACCAGGAGCAATCGGATGATCAAGTACGCCCTGTTCGCGCGGCTCGAAGCCAAGCCCGGCAAGGAAGAGGAAGTCGCCGCCTTCCTGCAGGCCGGCCTGCGCATGGCGCTGGAGGAAACCACCACGCCGATCTGGTTCGCGCTGCGGCTGGCGCCCGGCACCTTCGGCATCTTCGACGCCTTTCATGACCAGCAGGGGGTGCAGAACCACCTGGAAGGGCCGATCGCCCAGGCGCTGATGGCCAAGGCGGACGAACTGTTGGCGAAGCCGCCCTCCATCGAGCGCGTCGACGTGCTCGGGCTGAAGAATACCGGGGCCACCTGATCCTCTGCTAATCTCGGCGGCATGCCTGTCCGTATCGTCCGCCTCGGGACCCCGCGCGCTCCCGGCGAAGGCCTGCGCATCGGCACCGTGCGGCGGCCGCCGCGGGGCGTGCCCAAGGAGGAGTTCGCGCGCCGCGACTACTACGACACCTGGCTGCCCAATCTCGCGCCCAGCGCGGAGCTGATGGCCGAAGGCCAGGCCGCCCGGACGGACAAGGAATGGGCTGCGTTCAAGCGCAAGTACCGCAGCCAGATGAACGAGCCCGATGCGAGCCGCGTGCTGGACATGCTCGCGGCCCTCTCGCACCAGACCTCTTTCGCGGTGGGCTGCTACTGCGAGGACGAGCAGCACTGCCACCGCTCGGTGCTGCGCGAGCTGCTCGCGCAGCGCGGGGCCGAGATCGCCTGACGGCGCCGCCCCGGGCCCCCGCGTGCGCGGGGGCGACGGGAGCGCTCAGATCCCGAGGATCTTCTTCGCCTCGCCGAGCTCCTTCATGGACTCGGCGTGCTTGCCGGCCTTGTGCAGCTGCTCGCCCTCGTTGCGCAGCTTCATCACCTTGTCCGTCTGCTCCTTCGTCAGGTTGGGCTTGGTGGCCAGCTTGGCGTCGATGGCCTTCACTTCATTCGGGCAGTTGTGGGCCCAGGCGGAGACGGCCAGGAAGGCACCGGCGATGAGGACCAACGATTTACGCATGAAGTTCTCCGTTCTAAGAAGGGGTCGCCACCTTAGCGCAGGCCGGCGGGCGGCGGCTTCGCGTTTTCCCGCACCCCGTGGACGAGTGGCGCGGCGCAGATGCGGCAGTAGCGTGCATCGGCGGCATGGCCGCCGGCACCGCACTTGCCGCATGCGCGCTCGGGCCCGCCGTGCGCAGGCCCACCGTGCAGAGGCAGCCGGCGCGCCGTCATCTCCGCGGTGACGATGCCGGTGGGCACGGCCAGCGTCCCCCAGCCGATCAGCATCATCACCGAGGCGATGAAGCGGCCCGCCTCGGTCTGCGGCGTGATGTCGCCGAAGCCGACGGTGGTGATGGTCGTGACGGCCCAGTAGACGGAGGTCGGGATGTCGGTGAAGCCGTTCTTCGGCCCTTCCACCACGTACAGCAGCGTGCCGAGGATCAGCACCACCATCAGCACCGCCGAGAGGAACACCAGGATCTTGCGCCGGCTGGCGGCCAGCGCGTCGGCCAGCAGCTGGTACTCCAGCATGTAGTCGGTCAGCTTGAAGATCCGGAAGATGCGCAGCAGCCGCAGGATGCGCACGTCGATCAGCGCGTGCGTCGCCGGCAGCAGGATCGCCAAATAGGTGGGCAGCACCGACAGCAGGTCCACGATGCCGAAGAAGCTGCGCACGTAGCGCCAGGGCCGCTGCACGCTGACGATGCGCGCCAGGTACTCCACCGTGAACAGCGCGGTGAAGAACCACTCCGCCACGTCGAAGGCAGTGCGCCAGCGGGTGCGGAAGGCCGGCACGCTGTCGACGATCACCACCACCACGCTGACCAGGATGGCGGCGACGATGCACTTGTCGAAGAAGCGGCCCTCGGGCGTGTCGGACTCGAAGACGATCTCGAAGGTGCGCCGGCGCCAGCCGGAGGGCGGCTTGCCCAGCTCCGCTGCAGCGTCGACGACGACCAGGTTCATGCCGCTACAGCCGGTTGTGGATCGCGGTCGAGGCGATCGCGGCATGGCCCGCCGCCACCGTGATCTGGTTCAGGTCCATCGCCACGTCGCCGGCCGCATAGAGGCCGTCCACGGTGGTCTGCTGGTGCGCGTCCACCTCCAGCTGGCCGTCGGGCCGCGAGCGCGCGCCGAGCGCCGTGGCCAGGCTGCACTGGTGCTCGAGGCCCAGCGCCGGATAGAGGGTGTCGAATTCCAGCACCTGGCCGTTCTGCAGTTCCACCCGCACGCCGACGTCGCCGACGCCGCAATCGATGCGCCGCGGCGCGCTGGGGGCCAGGCGCACGCCGGCCGCGCGCAGCTGCGCGAGCTCCGGCGTGTCCACGTCCCGCTGCGTCTCCATGGCGAGCCAGGTCACCTGGTTGC
>NZ_DASSVG010000496.1:0-2080 GCF_035706265.1 Ramlibacter sp.
GCTGCTCTGGTACCGCTTGCGCAACCGCCAGTTGCTCGACCTGAAGTTCCGCCGCCAGCGGCCGATCGGGAAGTACATCGCCGATTTCGCCTGTCTGGAAATCGGCCTCGTCATCGAACTGGATGGTGGGCAGCACGCTTCGGAACTGGCGTATGACGAGCAGAGGCAGCGAGACATGCAAGCGCTCGGCTTCCGCACGCTGCGCTTCTGGAACAACGAAGTACTGACGCAAACAGAGGCGGTGATGGAGAAGATCCGGCAGGTTGCCGAGGCGCTCGCCCTCACCCCAGCCCTCTCCCGCAAGCGGGAGAGGGAGCAAGACCAAGGGAATTGCCAGCCATGACCAAACAAATCCAAGACGCCTACATCGTCGCCGCCACCCGCTCCCCCATCGGGCGGTCGCACCGCGGCTTTTTCCGCAATACCCGGCCGGACGACCTGCTGGCGACCGTGCTGCGGTCCGCGCTCGCGCAAGTCCCCAACCTCGACCCCCACGCCATCGAGGACGTGATCTGCGGCTGCGCAATCCCTGAAGGCCCGCAAGGCCTCAACGTCGCGCGCGTGGGCGCCGTGCTCGCCGGACTGCCCAAGAGCGTGGGCGGCATCACGGTGAACCGCTTCTGCGCCTCCGGCCTGGCGGCCGTGCAGATGGCGGCGGACCGCATCCGCGTGGGCGAAGCCGACGTGATGATCGCTGCCGGCACCGAGAGCATGAGCATGGTGCCCATGATGGGCAACTCGCCCTCGCTGTCGCCCTCCATCTTCACCAACCCCGACGACATCGAGAACTACGGCATCGCCTACGGCATGGGCCTCACCGCCGAGAAAGTGGCGCGCCAGTGGAAGGTGGGCCGCGAGGCGCAGGACGAATTCGCGGTGCGCTCGCACCAGAAGGCCGTCGCGGCGATGCAGGCCGGCGAGTTCGCCGACGAGATGACGGAGATCGAGGTCGAGGACCGCGCGGTGGACCTCGAATCGGCCGAAGTCGCCGTGAAGACCCGCAAGGTGAAGCTCGACGAAGGCGCGCGCCCCGACACGACGATGGAAGCGCTGGCCAAGCTCAAGCCCGTGTTCGCGGCCCGCGGCAGCGTGACGGCCGGCAACAGCTCGCAGACCTCCGACGGCGCCGGCGCGCTGATCCTCGCCAGCGAAGCGGCGATCCAGCGCTTCGGCCTGCAGCCGCTGGCGCGCTTCGTCAGCTTCGCCAGCCGCGGCGTGCCGCCCCACATCATGGGCATCGGCCCGATCGAGGCCATCCCCGCCGCGCTCAAGAACGCGGGCCTGAAGCAGGACGACCTGGGCTGGATCGAGCTCAACGAAGCCTTCGCCGCCCAGTCGCTGGCGGTGATCGAGACCCTGGGCCTCGATCCCTCCAGGGTCAACCCCATGGGCGGAGCGATCGCCCTCGGCCACCCGCTGGGCGCCACCGGCGCGATCCGTTCGGCCACCGTGGTGCACGCATTGCGGCGCAAGAACCTGAAGTACGGCATGGTCACGATGTGCGTCGGCATGGGGCAGGGTGCCGCCGGCATCTTCGAGCGCGTCTGAGCGTGGGGCATCCGTTCGATGCCGCCATCCGGCTGCAACCGCAGCCGGATGGCACGTGGCAGGGCCGCACCAGTGCGGCCTACGCCAACATGATCGGTCCCTACGGCGGCATCACGGCGGCCCAGTGCCTGCAGTCGGTGCTGGGCCACCCCGAGCGGCTGGGCGAACCCCTCGCCCTGACCGTCAACTTCGCCGCCGCCATCGCCGACGGCGCGTTCCGCCTGCGGCCGCGCGCCGCCCGCACCAACCGCTCGACCCAGCACTGGATCGTCGAGATGCTGCAGGGCGACGAGCTCGTCGCCACGGCCACCGCCGTCACCGCCACGCGCCGCGAGACCTGGTCCGGCCACGAGGTCCACATGCCCGAGGCACCGCGCCCCGATGACACGCCCCGCGCCACCCGCCGCGGCGTCGAATGGCTGAACCGCTACGAGATGCGCTTCGTCGAGGGCCCGATCCCGCCGCAGTGGGACGGCAGCACGCGCGACGAGAGCCTCAGCCGCCTGTGGGTGCGCGACGATCCGCCGCGGCC
>NZ_DASSVG010000497.1:0-4785 GCF_035706265.1 Ramlibacter sp.
CCGAGCGCCGCGGGGTCGCCGCGCCCCAGCCGCAACAGCACCGCGTCGCCCCCGGTCTGCATCGGCGTGAGGTCCACCACCGTGGTGGGTTCGTCCGGGCAGGCGCCGGAGCCGATCACCGCATCGAGCTGCTTCTCGAAGCGGCGGCGGATCTCCTCTGGCTCGTTCATCGGGTCGGTGTCCTGCGGCGCGAACAGCGTGGTGGCGAGCAGGGGCGCACCGTGGACCTCCAGCAGCTGCTGCAGCACCTTGTGGTCCGGCACCCGGATGCCGATCGTCTTGCGCTGCGGATGGCTCACCCGCCGCGGCACCTCGCGCGTGGCGTCGAGGATGAAGGTGTAGGGCCCGGGCGTGGTGGCCTTGAGCAGCCGGTACTGCTTGTTGTCCACCCGGGCGTAGGTGGACAGCTCGCTCAGGTCGCGGCACAGCATCGTCAGCAGGTGCTTCTCGTCGACCCGGCGGATCTGGCGCAGGCGGTCGGCGGCGGCCTTGTCGTCCAGGTGGCAGGCGATCGCGTAGCTGGAATCCGTGGGCACGGCGGCCACGCCGCCGGCGTTCAGGATCGCCACGGCCTGCTTCAACAGGCGCGGCTGCGGGTTGTCCGGGTGCAGTTCGAAGTACTGGGCCATGGTCAGGAGGCCGCCGCGCGCCGCTCACGGGCGGTGAGCCAGGCGCCGGCGGCGCCGCAAACCGCGATCATGCCCATGCCGAGAAGAGATGGGTGGTCCGGCACGTGCGAGAAAACCAGCAGGCCGCCCAGCACCGCGAACGCGATCTGCGTGTACAGGTAGGGCGTGATGGTGGCGGCCGGGGACCGGTAGAAGGCCAGGATCAGGAGGAAGTGGCCCACCGTGGCCGTGAGGCCCATGAAGCACAGGGCCACCCACAGCTTCAGGTCCGGCAGCGCCGTCCACACGTAAGGCAGCGCGAGCGACGAGATCAGCGTGCCCGTCCAGCCCGTGTAGAGATGCATCGTGACGGGATCCTCGGTGCGCGCGAGCTTGCTGGTGAGGACCTGGAAGGCCGAATTGGAGGCCACCAGCGCCAGCGGCAGCAGGCTGCTCCAGCCGAAGTGGCCGGCGCCGGGGCGGATGATGATCAGCGTGCCGGCGAAGCCGCCCACCACCAGCAGCCAGCGCAGGGGCGAGACGTGCTCCTTCAGCACCGTGGCTGCGAGCAGCGTCACCGCCAGCGGCGTGATCATCACGATGGCCGTGAATTCGCCCACCGGCAGGTAGCGCAGGCTCAGGAAGGCGAGCAGGCTGCTGGCCAGCAGCAGCAGGCCGCGCACCAGCTGCCAGGCGAGGTGCCGGGTGCGCCAGATGGTGCGCCCGCGCAGCGGCACGACGATCGCGGTGGTGGCCGCGGCCTGGAAGAAATAGCGGAACCACAGCGCCATCAGCAGCGACACCGAGGCGCTGACCCATTTGGTGGTGGTGTCCAGTGCGGCGAAGCAGGCGCAGGCGCCCACCGCCATCGCGATGCCGCCCAGGGCATGCGGGCGGCGCAGCGCCAATGCGGCGGCGGCGCCGCTCACTGGATGCGGTCGGCCAGCAGCTCCCAGACCGGCGTCAGTTCCCCGGGCAGGTAGGGCAGCTGGCCCAGGTCGGTATGGCTTTCGCCGGGGCTGTGGAAGTCGCTGCCGCGCGAGGCCGCGAGGCCGAATTCGCGCGCCGTGTCGGCGTACTTCACGTATTCGGCCGCCGTGTGGCTGCCGGTCACCACTTCGACGGCGCTGCCGCCGTGGGTCTTGAATTCCATGAACAGCGCGTATTCCTCGTTGGCGGTGAACTTGTAGCGCGCCGGGTGCGCGATCACGGCCAGCCCGCCGGCCTCCCGGATCCAGCGCACCGCGTCCTTCAGCGTGGCCCAGCGGTGCGGCACGTAGCCGGGCTTGCCTTCGGTGAGGAAACGGCGGAACACCTCCGCGGTGTCCTTGCACGTCCCGGCCTCGACCAGGTAGCGGGCGAAGTGGGTGCGCGAGATCAGGGCCGGGTTGCCAACGTACTTCAGCGCACCTTCGTAGGCGCCCGGGATGCCGACGGCGGCCAGGCCGGCGGCGATCTCCAGCGCGCGGGCGCCGCGGCCGCCGCGCGTCTGCTCCAGCCCGCGGCGCATGCCTTCGTCGTCGGGATCGAAGCCGAGGCCGACGATGTGGACCGTCTCGCCCGCGAAGGTGACGGAGATCTCGGTGCCCGTGAGGTATTTCATGCCCTGCGCGCGGGCCGCCGCGGCGGCGCGGTGCTGGCCGCCGATCTCGTCGTGGTCCGTCAGGGCCCAGAGCTCGACGCCGTTGGCTGCCGCCCGCGCTGCCAGTTCCTCGGGCGTGAGGGTGCCGTCGGAGACCACGGAGTGGCAGTGCAGGTCGACATTCAATATGGACACGGGTCGATTCTAGGGGCCGCGTTGCTGACTTGCAGGACACCGGGAATCCCCGTCAACTGAGCGCGCCGGCCTCCTTGCGGATGTCGTGCCGGGTCGAAAGCGCGCAGGCGATCGCGACTTCCAGCGCCTGCACGATCTCGTCCAGCCCCATGGACGGCTGCCCCTGCTCCGGCAGCCACGGCACATGCACCAGGCCGCCGCGGACCCCCTGCCACTCCGGTTGGCCCAGCAGGTGCATCAGTCCGTAAAAAGTGTGGTTGCAGACGAAGGTGCCGGCCGTCTGCGACACCTCGGCCCGCACGCCGGCATCCAGCAGGCTCTGCAGCATGGCCTTGATCGGCAGCGAGGTGAAATAGGCGGCGGGGCCGTCCGGCACGATGGCCGTGTCGACGGGCTGGGCGCCGGCGTTGTCGGGGATGCGCGCATCATCGACGTTGATCGCGACACGTTCGAGCGAGATCGCCCCCCGGCCGCCCGCCTGGCCGGTGCAGAGGACGAGCCGCGGCCGGTGCTCGCGCATGAGTTCCTCCAGCCGCCGGACCGAAGCGCCGAACACCGTCGGCAGTTCGCCGCCCACGATGCGGTGGCCCGCGATCTCGCGCCCGTGCAGGGCGTGCACGGCCTGCCAGCTGGGGTTGACCGCGCTGCCGCCGAAGGGATCGAAGCCGGTGACCAATACGGACAACGGACTACGCGCTGTTGCGCTTCGACTCGCTAGCATTCGTTCACTCTACAGCACGGAGACCGTCATGCGATGGGAAGGTAACCGCGAATCATCGAACGTCGAGGACATGCGGGGCGGAGGCGGCGGCGGCTTCGGCCTCGGCGGCGGCACGATCGGCATCGGCACCATCGTGATCGCGCTGGTGGGCGGGGCGCTCCTGGGCGTGAACCCGCTCACGCTCCTGGGCATCATGACCGGCGGCGGCAACGCGCCGCCGGCGCAGACCGGCCCCGCGCCCGCGCCGCCGGCCAACGACCAGATGGCGCGCTTCGTCTCCACCGTGCTGGCCGACACCGAGGACGTCTGGCGCGACCTGTTCAAGCAGGGCGGCGCGACCTACCAGGACCCGAAGCTGGTGCTGTTCCGCGGCGCCGTGCGCACGGCCTGCGGCGCCGGGCAGGCGGCCATGGGCCCGTTCTACTGCCCCGCCGACCAGAAGGTCTACATCGACCTGAGCTTCTACGAGACGATGAAGAACCGGCTGGGCGCGCCCGGCGATTTCGCCCAGGCCTACGTGATCGCGCACGAGGTGGGTCACCACGTGCAGCAGGAGCTGGGGATCAGCGAGAAGGTGGAGCAGGCCCGCGCCCGCGCCTCGCAGGCCCAGGCCAACGCGCTGAGCGTGCGGCTGGAACTGCAGGCCGACTGCTTCGCCGGGGTGTGGGCGCACCATGCCCAGCGGGCGCGCAACGTCCTCGAGCAGGGTGACATCGAGGAAGCGATGAACGCGGCCCAGAAGATCGGCGACGACGCCCTGCAGCAGGCTGCCGGCCGGGCCGTCGTGCCGGAGAGCTTCACCCACGGCACCAGCGCCCAGCGCCAGCGCTGGTTCTCCACCGGCCTGGAGTCCGGCACCGTCAAGTCCTGCGACACCTTCAACGCCCGCAGCCTGTAGGGAGGCAACCCAACAGCCGGACGCAGAGGACGCGAAAGATACGCAAAGGACGCAAAAGAACATCCATCAGAAGATGTCTCTCCTTCTTCCGGATATGTCTTTTTTGCGTCTTCTGCGTACCCTTTGCGTCCTCTGCGTCCGGCTGTTCGAATTCCGCCCCAAAGGCCGTCTTGGCCCCGAATTTGCAGAAATGAGACAATCCCGGGTTGATGTCTGAATCCGCTTTTTCCAAACTGAACCTGGCCGAGCCGCTGGCGCGGGCCGTCGCCGAGATGGGCTACGAGACCATGACGCCCATCCAGGCGCAGGCGATCCCCGTGGTGCTGACCGGCAAGGACGTGATGGGCGCGGCCCAGACGGGCACCGGCAAGACGGCCGGCTTCGCGCTGCCGATCATCCACAAGCTGCTGCCCCTCGCGAGCAGCAGCACGTCGCCCGCCCGGCACCCGGTGCGCGCGCTGATCATCGCGCCGACGCGCGAGCTGGCCGACCAGATCCACGAGAACGTCAAGGCATACTCGCGCCATAC
The DNA here is from genome assembly GCF_035706265.1 of Ramlibacter sp. GTDB lineage: Bacteria > Pseudomonadota > Gammaproteobacteria > Burkholderiales > Burkholderiaceae_C > Ramlibacter. Next base: position 4,534 of record NZ_DASSVG010000497.1, read on the forward strand.
CCCCCTGCGCAGCGCCGTGGTCTTCGGCGGCGTGGACATGAAGCCGCAGACGCTGGAGCTGAAGAAGGGCGTCGAGATCCTCGTGGCCACACCCGGCCGCCTGCTGGACCACATCGAGGCCAAGAATGCCGTGCTCAACCAGGTCGAGTACGTGGTGCTCGACGAGGCCGACCGCATGCTGGACATCGGCTTCCTGCCGGACCTGCAGCGCATCCTGTCGTACCTGCCGAAGCAGCGCACCACGCTCCTGTT
>NZ_DASSVG010000498.1:0-3896 GCF_035706265.1 Ramlibacter sp.
CCGAGCGGAATTTCACGAAGTCCTGGTACACCTTGCGCCAGTTCTCGTTCTTCGTGCTCAGCTCCTCGTACAGCGCGTTCGACTGCTTGAAAGCCTCGGCCATCAGGTCGGCGGGGAACGGGCGCAGCTTCGCGCCCTGGGCCACGAGCTGCTTGAGCGCGCCGGGATTGCGCGCGTCGTACTTGGCCTGCGTCTCCACGTGCGCGAAGGCGCTCGCGGATTCGACGATGGCCTTGTTCTCCGGCGACAGTGCGTCGTAGGCCTTCTGGTTCACGTACAGGTCCAGCTGCAGGCCGCCTTCCCACCAGCCCGGGTAGTAGTAGTAGGGCGCGACCTTGTGGAAGCCGAGCTTCAGGTCGTCGTACGGGCCGATCCACTCGGCCGCGTCGATGGTGCCCTTCTCCAGCGCCTGGTAGATCTCGCCGCCGGGGATGTTCTGCGGCACCCCGCCCATGCGCTCCACCACGCGGCCGGCGAAGCCGCCGACGCGGAACTTCAGGCCCTTGATGTCGGCGGCCGACTTGATCTCCTTGCGGTACCAGCCGCCCATCTGGGCGCCCGTGTTGCCGCACGGGAAGCTGATCATGTTGTACTTGGCGTAGAACTCGCGCATCAGCTTCAGGCCGTTGCCCTCGAAGCTCCACGCGCTCATCTGCCGGCTGTTCAGGCCGAAGGGGATGGCGCCGCCAATGGCGAAGGTCTCGTCCTTGCCGAAGAAGTAGTAGGGCGCGGTGTGCGCGGCTTCGACGGTGCCCTGCTGCACGCCGTCGACCACGTTGAAGGCGGGCATCAGTTCGCCGGCGGCATGCACCGAGATCTCGAACTTGCCGCCCGAGAGCTGGCGCACCTTCTGGGCGAACACCTCGGCGCCGCCGTAGATCGTGTCGAGCGATTTCGGGAAGCTGGAGGCGATGCGCCAGCGCAGCGCGGTCTGGGCGTGGACGGCGGGGGCAACGGCGGAAGCGAGGACGCCGGCGATGCCGGCGTGCTTGAGGACGGAACGACGGTCCATGAAGTGCGGGTCTCCGAGTGTTGGAATGTGCCGCCGATCATGGTTCCGCCGGGCGCCCGCAAGCTTTCAGCGGGCTGGCGCGTCAACCTAGGGATTTCCCGCAACGAAATGGGCCCTCGACGGGCCCTTCCAGTGCCACCGCGGAACCGGCTTTGCCGGGCCGCTGGTGGCGCCCCCTTGAGGGGGAGGCGGCCGGGAGGCCGCTTCGGGGGTGGGCTACAGTTTCTTGGCCTTGACCTGCGCCTGCAGGAAGTTGTCGAGTGACGCCTCGGTGAACTGGAACCAGAGGTTCTCTTCCTGGCGGAACTTGGAGTAGTCCGCGTAGATCTTCTTCCAGTCCTCGTTCTTGGTGCCGATCTCGTTGTACAGCGCCATCGCTTCCTTGAAGGCGGAGTTCATCACGTCGGCCGGGAAGGCGCGCAGCTTGCTGCCCTGCGCCACCAGCTGCTTCAGGGCATCGGGATTGCGCGCGTCGTAGCGCGCCTGCACGTGGTGGTGCGCCTCGGCGGCCGCGGCCTGCACGATGGCCTTGTACTCGGAAGAGAGCCCCTCGTAGGCCTTCTTGTTGATGAACACGTCCAGCTCGGGGCCCACTTCCCACCAGCCGGGGTAGTAGTAGTACTGCGCGACCTTGTGGAAGCCGAGCTTCAGGTCGTCGTACGGCCCCACCCACTCGGCGGCGTCGATGGTGCCCTTCTCCAGCGCCTGGTAGATCTCGCCGCCGGGGATGTTCTGCGGCACGCCGCCCATGCGCTCCACCACGCGGCCGGCGAAGCCGCCGACGCGGAACTTCAGGCCCTTGATGTCGGCGACCGACTTGATCTCCTTGCGGTACCAGCCGCCCATCTGGGCGCCGGTGTTGCCGGCCGGGAAGTTGACGATGTTGTACTTGCCGTAGAACTCGCGCATCAGCTTCAGGCCGTTGCCCTCGTGCATCCAGGCCGTCATCTGGCGGCTGTTGAGGCCGAAGGGGATGGCGCAGCCGAGGGCGAACACCTCGCTCTTGCCGAAGAAGTAGTAGGGCGCGGTGTGCGCGCATTCCACCGTGCCCTGCTGCACGCCGTCGACCACCCCGAAAGCCGGCATCAGTTCGCCCGCGGCGTGGGTGGAGATGTCGAACTTGCCGCCCGACATGGCCTTCACCCGATCGGCGAACACTTCCGCGCCGCCGTACAGCGTGTCGAGCGACTTCGGGAAGCTCGATGCGAGACGCCAGCGGATGGCCGCCTGCGCATGCACGGCCGGCGCGATGCCGGACGCCAGCACGCCGGCGATGCCTGCATTCTTGATGAGCGATCGACGATCCATGGTGTCTCCTGGAATGGAATGAATCTGAGTGAGTTTTCCGCCACCGAGTTACCTTTGGTAGCGGTTCACAGGGACGCCCATTCTCGGAAATGACAGGTTTCTGTCAGCCCCGGATTTTCCCTTGCGGGGTCGAAGGAGTGCCGGCAGGCGGCTGGCGCGCCGCCTCGCGCGCAGGTTACGAAACGACCTTCAGCGCCGGCGCCGGGCGTTCGATCAGCCCGCCGAAGCGCTGGCGGATCGACGCCTCGATGCCCGCCGCGTCCAGACCCTGCAAGGCCAGCAGCCGTGCCGGATCGCCATGCGGCGCGTATTCGTCGCGCAGGCCCAGTTGCAGCACGGGCTTGATGATGCCGGCGGCCTGCAACGCCTCCATCACGGCGCTGCCCGCGCCGCCCATGATGGCGCCCTCTTCCACCGTCACCAGCGCGTCGTGGCTGGCGGCCAGCTGCAGCAGCAGCTCGGTATCCAGCGGCTTCACCCAGCGCATGTTGGCCACCGTGAGGTCCAGCCGCTCCGCAGCCTGCAGCGCCGGATACAGCAGCGTGCCGAACGCCAGCACGGCCACGCGCTGGCCCTGGCGCCGCAGCTCGCCCTTGCCGAAAGGCAGCGGCTGCAGGCCCGGCTCCACCGCCGCGCCGACGCCGGCGCCGCGCGGATAGCGCACCGCCACCGGATGCTCCTGCTGGTAGGCCGTGGTGAGCAGCTTGCGCGTCTCGTTCTCGTCGGCCGGGCAGGCCAGGCTCACGTTGGGGATGCAGCGCAGGTAGGCGATGTCGTAGGCGCCCGCGTGGGTGGGGCCGTCGGCGCCCACCAGGCCGGCGCGGTCGAGGGCGAACACCACCGGCAGGTTCTGCAGCGCCACGTCGTGGATCAGCTGGTCGTAGGCGCGCTGCAGGAAGGTGGAGTAGATCGCCACCACCGGCTTCAGGCCCTCGCAGGCCAGGCCCGCCGCGAACGTGACCGCGTGCTGCTCCGCGATGCCGACGTCGAAATAGCGCTCGGGAAAGCGCTGGTGGAACTCCACCATCCCGGAGCCTTCGCGCATCGCGGGCGTGATGCCCACCAGCCGATGGTCCTGCGCTGCCATGTCGCACAGCCACTGGCCGAACACCTGCGTGAAGGTGGGCTTGGGCGGCGTGGCGGGCTTGACCAGGCCGACGACCGGATCGAACTTGCCGGGCCCGTGGTAGGCCACCGGATCGGCCTCGGCCAGCTTGTAGCCCTGCCCCTTCTTCGTGACGATGTGGAGGAACTGCGGGCCCTTGAGCTGCTTGATGTTCTCCAGCGTCGGGATCAGCGAATCGAGGTCGTGGCCGTCGATCGGGCCGACGTAGTTGAAGCCGAACTTCTCGAACAGCGTGGCCGGCACCACCATGCCCTTGGCGTGCTCCTCGAAGCGCTTGGCCAGCTCGAACAGCGGCGGCGCCACGTGCAGCACCTTCTTGCCCACCTCCTTGGCGGCGGCGTAGAAGCGGCCGCTCATGAGCTGGGCGAAGTGGCGGTTCAGCGCGCCCACCGGCGGGCTGATCGACATGTCGTTGTCGTTCAGGATCACCAGCAGGTCGGTATCGGCCAC
>NZ_DASSVG010000499.1:0-9170 GCF_035706265.1 Ramlibacter sp.
GGCGGCGTCGCGTCTCCGGATTCCCCGGCAGCCGGGGCCTCGATGGGCAGGCCGAACGCGGCATCCTCCGCGGCATCGGCCGGTGCGCCCTGCTCCACCCACACCCAGCTGGCCGCATCCCCGGCCTGCGCGCCCGGCGGCAGGGCATCGGTCAGCCAGTACGCTTCGATGCCGCTGGCGGCCTTGCCCGCATAGCCCCAGCTCACCTGGCTGTCCTGCGGGCCGCCGTAAACGACGAAGGCGAGCCCGTCGACCTTCCGCCCGGCGAGACCGGCCCGCGCCATGGGCACGGACAGCCGCGTCCATCGCCCCGTCTGCGGCAGCTCGCCGATGCGCTCGCCTTCGCCTTCGGGCTGCGCACCCCAGAAGAACGTCGCGGCTTCCTCCTCCGGCGCCTCGGCGCCGTCCGGCGACGCCTCGGCGCTCACCAGCGGCTGGACCGCGATGCCGGCCGGCGGCTGGTCGATGCGCACGAACACGATCAACTCGTCGCTCGCCCGGAACTCCAGCTTCAGGTGGGCCCCCGTGAACTGGTGCCGGCCCGCACCCTCGGAGCGGTGGATGCGCGTGAACGCCATCGCATCCAGCGCCCCGGTCTCGTCCGGCAAGGCGTTCGGGTCGTCCTGCGGGTAGGCCGGCAGCTCGCCCACGATCGCCTGCGTGAGCAGGTCGAAGCGGCGGCGCAGGGCATCGCGGCGGGTCAGCACCTGCACGCGCTCGCGGGCCAGCCGCGCGATCTCGAGGTCGAACAGCGGATGGACGTGCACGTCGAGCTTCAGCAGCTCCGGGTCGTACAGGCGCGCGGGCACCGGCACCAGCAGCTGCACCTGGTCGCGCAGCGAGAGGTTGAAGGGCAGCAGCGGCGAGGCTTCGGCGATGAGCGCGTCCACCATGTCCACCGGGATGGGCTGGGCCTGCACGTCGAAGGTGGGAGGGAAGATGTGCTGCCGCGCGCTCGTGAAGTCCACCGCCTCGCGCGGCAGGATGCCCGCCGGCGGCAGCCACTCGAACTGCTGCGCCAGCACGGCGGCATTGCGCTGGTCGGGCGGCAGTTCGGCCAGGTGCTCGAGCAGTTGCGAGACCCGCGCCTGCCACAGCACGTCGTCGCCGGACCAGGGCACCAGCGCGCTGCGGTTGTGGCGCCCGCCCCCCTGCCGCACCACGGCGGCACGATCGGCGAAGGCCGGCTTGAACGCGGCGTCGAAGGCGACGATCGACAGCGGCACCCCCAGGAGCTCCCACGGCCAGGGCTGCGCGCGCTCGGCGAGCAGCCCGGCCCGGACCGCGATCGCATCGCGCTCGGCCGGCGACAGGCCGGCCCACTCCTCCCACTCCCGCATGGAGCGCGGGGAGGTGATGGACAGGCGCTCGCGCTCCGCGCCGAACACCGCATACGCGAGCCGGTTGCGGAAGCGGGCATCGATCGCCTTGCCGTCGGTGCTCCACAAGGGCAGCGGGCGATCTTCCGGCCAGGGCGACCAGGCGAGCTGGAAGCCGTCTTCCCAGGCGGCCTGCGAGGAGGCGCCCTCCTCCGTCGCATTGGGGCAGGGCGAACCGGTTTCGCCGCTGCGGTCCAGCGCGACGGTGCGCGGAATGGCCACCAGCACCATCGCATGCGGCAGGAAGCTGGCGCCATCGAGCTCCGAGAGCACCTGCGCCAGCGAGGCCTGCCGCTGCAGGTCCGACAGCCGCTCCCACGGCGTGGCACCGGTGTGCTGTGCCTCCAGTGCCTGCTCCACGCGTGGCGAGATCACGCCGATGGCATCGAACGCCACATGCAGCGGATAGGCGAGCTCGATGTCCTGCCCGTCCTGCGCGATGGCATGCCCCGGCAGCAGCACCAGCGTGTCGCCTTCGATCGCCACTTCCAGCCCGTCGACGACACCGGGCGCCACCGTCTGCCCGAGCCGCATCATGTCGGCGATCCGGCTGCGCTGTTCGTCGACCAGCGCCGTGTGCGTCAGCGAACGCTGCGGAAACAGGTTCAGCCGCTTGCGCAAGGGCGGCTCCCCGGCGCCGGCCCGGGCATAGGGCCCGGGCGCGGGAACGGCCGCGAGCACGTGCTCGCCGGGGAAGGGACGATCGATGCCGCGCAGGACCTTCATCGCATCACTCCCGCTGCACGCCCGCCAGGATGGCCAGGCGCGCGCCCGCGTCGGACCCCCTGGCCGCATCGCGCAGCTGCAGGGCGAAGTCCGCCTGCGCGACGACCGGCAGCTCGCGCGCGGCGCGGTCGAGCGCCGGCGCGACGCCGCTCTCGGCCACGGCCTTCACGAGCTCGGGCGTCTGGAGCTCCTTCCGCACCTCCGGCGCGGCCGCCTGCACCAGGGCATCGAAGCCCTCGCCCAGCTCCGGGTCGCCGAAGTCGCGCGCGACCTCCAGCACGTCGTCGTGGCGCAGGCCCTCGTCGCCCCGGGCGTCCGCGCGCGCGCTGAGCGCCTGGAAGGCGCTGCGGCGCAGCAGGTCGGAGGTGGCAAGCACGTTGGCGGCGACTCCCGGCGATAGGGCGAGCCGGGGCGCCGCCAGCAGGTTCACCGTCTCGGCGCGCGCCAGCGTGGGGATCTTCGCGACCAGGCTGTTGAAGCGGCCCAGCACGGCGTCGGCCCGCACCCGGGCGTCCACCTCCGCGTCGAGGGTCTTCGCATCGCCCGCGAGCCGCAGGGTGGTGCCGGAGATCTCCGCCGTGAAGGGCAGCTGCCGCTTGCGCAGGTACCAGAACATGCCGCGCCCCTGCAGTTCGGCATTGGCCTGGGTGCGCGCGGCCTCCACGGCACGCTGCCAGGCCAGGGCGAGCGCATCCGGCGTGAGGTCCGGAACGGTCGGGAGCAACGGGATGGCGGGTTGGGCGATGCGCACCAGCGACTCGAAGGGCGAGCGCTTGGCGATGAGCCCCGCGGAGGCCGCGCGCACCGGCCGCACCACCGTCTGCAGCGAACGCTTGTGGGCTTCGAGCTGCTGGCGCGTCACCGGCGCGACGACGAGGATGGAGAGGTGGTCCAGGTCCTCGTCGGCGGCCCGCAGGTCGATCGGCGGCAGCGCCAGCGACTCCTGCACGAGCGCGGCCAGTTCGTCGGCCGGCACGAAGGCGAACTCGCAGTCCACCATCGGCGGGAAGTAGTTCTGCAGCAGCGTCAGCGCGCCGAGCTGCGTCTCGAAGCGCAGGGTCGATGCGGGCAGAGGCCCCACCGGCGGCAGCACCTCGAACTGCCGGGCCGCGGCGAACCCGGCCTGGACGGTTCCGGTGTCGATGTCGTCCATCTGGTCCTGGTGCTGCTTCAACCAGGCTTCCAGCAAGGCGCGCGGGCGTTGCGACAGCCCGGCGGCCAGGGTGGATTCCGCGCCCACCTCGCGCCGCACCATGTGCACGTCGAGCCAGCGCAGCGTGCCGCCCTCCAGGCACAGCATGGCGAGCGGCAGCGCGTCCTGCAGCACGCCGGGGCGCTGCCGGTCGAAGAAGATCTCGCGCGCGACGCGCGAGCGCTTCGCGTTGGCGTTCTCCACGCCGGCGCGGTCCGGGTAGGGAATGAGGGTGAGCGCGGTGGCCTCGACGATGTCGCCGTCGCGCACCGTGCGCCGGCCCTCCAGCGTCGTCGGATAGGCCGCGGTGGGGTTGGTGCTGAACTCGATCGGCCGCAGCGCCAGCACGAACAGGCCGCTGCGGTTCACGGCACTGGCTGGCGGCAGGGCCTTGATTCCCAGCTGCGCGTCGAGCTGCGCGGCCTGGGGCAGCGCGGCGACGGCGATGGTCAGCGGGGTGTCGACTTTCACCAGGTCGCCGCTGGGGGTGATCCCGGTGCCGGGCTCGATGACCAGCGTGGGGCTGCCCGAGGCGGCCTGCGTGCCCAGGCCCACCATCAGCCCGCGGATGACGCCCGTGCCCATGGCCTGCGCGAGGTCGGATTGGCGCGCGCGGATGTAGTCCTGGTCCGCGGTGAGGTCGGCGGCGGTGAGGAAGCGGCCGTCGAAATAGAACGGCCGGCGCCGGCCGCTGTCCACGATGATCGCACCGGCCGCGAGCTGGGCCTGCAGGCGCGCATGGTCCCGGGCGTCCCGGATGGGCATTTCGCGGGTGGAGATCGGCATCACGTGCTCCTTACAGCGCGCCGCGCCATGCGTACGGGTTGAAGATGATGGGCCGCAGGCCGTTGTCGGCCAGGTCGCGCCACTTCGGCTCGCGGTGGTCGTCGGGGCCTGGAGGCTCGCTGGCCGCGATGGCGGCGATCGCCGCCGTGTCCACCACCGGGAAGCTGCCCGGGTCGTCCTGCTGCACCGGGATGGACACGCGCGCGAGCAGGACCTTGTCCCAGTCGGCCTCGCTCGCGTGCTCGGCCAGCCGGGGCAGGCGCGTGGGATCGGACTGCGAGGGCTCGGGCCACGCGTCGAGGGCGCTTTCCATGCACCAGAGCCGCCGCGCGGCTTCGAGCGCCACCGGGTCGGCGATGCCCTGCAGCCCGGCGAGCATGGCTTCCAGCTTGGGCGAACGCGGCTGCGGCACCGCCAGCGTGCCCTTGGGGTTGGCGTCGCTTTCGCCCACGACGTGCGCGAGCTGCAGCGTGAGCTCGAAGGCATCGGCCAGGCGCGAGGGCACCTCGGCCGCCTCGAAGGGGCCGGCCGCGAACGCCGGCGTCCTGCCGTGGGGGCAGATGGCGAAGCGCGCGAAGACGTCGAACACCAGCCGCGTGGCCCCCGGCACGTCCTCGCGCACCGCATCGATCACCTCCAGCCGCTCCACCGCGCTGGTGCCCATGGCCTCCCGCTGCGCCAGCCAGCGCGTGACGTGGATGCACTGGGTGCGACGGATCTCGATCAGGCGCCCCAGGCGGTCCATGGCCAGGCCGGGCGCCACCTGCACCTCCAGCTGCGGGTTGTCGTTGGCCGGGCAGCGCACGCGCAGGCCGGCCAGGGTGCCGAAACCGTAGAGGGCCGCGAACGCCCGCCCCATGCGGCCACGGGTGTAGAGCTGCTCGGCGGCGAAGTCCTCCGCGCCCAGCAGCACGCCGGTCGCATAGTGGACGCGCTCGGGCACGCCGCGCGGCGCCAGGCTTTCCTCGACCAGGTCGTCGGCCAGTTCCCTGGCGAGGCTCGTGTCTGCGGCACCCATGCTCACTCCTTGGAGACCTTGATCACCAGTTCGGCCGGCTCGCTCTTGCCGGTGCTCCCCTGCACGACGAGCCGCACGAGGTAGGTGCCCTCGGGCAGCTGGGGATCCAGCAGCACCTCGGGCTCCTTGACCGTGAGCGGGCGTTCAAGCGTGAGGGTTTCCATCGCGGTCCGTCATCCGCGCAGCAGCGACCAGTTCCACACGCTCACCTGGCCGCCGATGTCGCTGGAGCGCTCGCCGGAAAGGCGGAAGGGGCGGCCGAAGGGCACCGTCACCTCCGGCGTGGCGATGCGCTCGCCGGCCGCCGTGATGAGGTCGATCACCGCGGTGGGCCGCTCGGTGTCCTGCACGATGACGGTCACGCTGGCGGTGTCGGACGCGTTGCCCGCGTCGTCCACCACGACGAGCTGGAACACGTGCTTGCCGGGCTTGAGCGGGGTGGCGGCGCTGACGGCGACATCGAGCAGCGGCTCGTCGGACTTGACGTCGGTATCGGTGCCGGGGACGAACTTGGCCATGGTGGGCTCCTTGACGGATGCGGTTCAACGGGGGGGCAGGTGGGACCAGGAGAAGGTCTCGATGGAGAGGCCTTCGTCGGCGGTCGATGCGCTGCCATCGAGCTGGAAAGGCTGGGCCGTCCCGGCGATGCCGGTGGGGGGCAGGCCCCTGACCGCGATGCGCGCCACGGGCCGCTGCGGTGCGCCGCGCGGGGGCAGCACGCCCTGGAACGCGCCGCCATGGGCATCGAGCGAGGCCTCGCCGCGCAAGGTGTCCACGCCGCCCAGCGCCGAGGTCTCGGGGCCGGGGCCGACGCGCACGGGCCGCTTCGGTGGCGCGGCACGCAGGTAGGTGTCGGCACCCACCAGCGAGGCCACGCTCACGATGAAGGGATAGGCGGCCGGGACGACGCGGGTGAGCACGTGCGCCGGCGCGCCCAGGTCCGCCAGCCGCTGCACCATGCCCATCTCGTCGGGCGAGAGTTCCTCGTGCACGAGGACGGTGACGCGGTGGGCCAGATCGTCGAACAGGGCCTTCCGCGCGGCGGCGCGGTCCGCCTGCAGGGTGCCCTTCATCCCGGGGCCGGCGCTCTCGATATGGCGAAACAGCGCGAGGAAGGTCTTGAGCTGCCCGGGCTCCAGCGTGTTCGCGTCGCCGAGGAACAGCGAATCGCCGACGACCGAGTTGCTCGCCTGGGCGACGCCGGTGGTCAAGGGGTCGGTGGCATCCTCCAGCCGCGCGCCCAGGATCGTGGACAGCGTGCGCCGCAGCCGGAAGTCCTCCACCACCACGATGCGGCCGCGCGTGACCGCACCGTCGGTCGCGATGTCCAGCGCGAGCCGCAGGCCCTGCAGCGTGCCGTGGCGGCGGGCCAGCTGCGGCGCATTCAGGACCATCCAGCGCGCCCGCTCGGCCGGCATGCCGGGCTCGACCGACAGCCCGATCCACGAGGCCAGCCAGGGCAGCGTCTCGGGCGGGCACGCCATGGCATCGGTCAGCAACGCGCTGGCGGCGATGCGGCCTTCGATGTCGGTGAACAGGCCTTCGAAGAGGTGCAGGAAACGGTCGAGGAAGTCGGCGCCGGTGGCCGGTCCGGCACGGTCGGCATCCTCGCCGAAGACGCGCTCGTGGTACAGCGCCGGCAGGTAGCGGTCGCGGTAGGACAGGCGCCCGGCATAGGCGCGCAGGACGGCCAGTTCGGGGGTGGCGCGGCCGTCGCCGAACAACTCCACCGCCACCCACAGGCGCGAGCCTTGCAGCGCCCGCACCGTCGTCCCGGCCCGCTGGACCAGCACGGTGAACAGGCCCGCGCGGCCGGCGTTGCCTTCGCCGGGCGGGCAGCACAGCACGCCCTCGCCCAGCGGCACTTCCGTGGGCTCCTTGACCCAGGCCGCGCGCGGCAGGTCCGGCGGCAGGGCTTCCCGCACCTCGGGCGGCAAGGCGCTGCGCTCGCCGATCAGGTGCGGGTGCCAGTGCGCGCGCTGCTCCGGGTTGCCGGGCGCGAAGTCGGGCGCGTCGGCATCGTTGGCGGCGAGCCAGACGATCATGGCGCAGCCGGCGGGCACGGCCGCTTCGGCATGCAGGCGGTGCCACACCGTGCCCGGGTCGCGCGTGTCGATGCGCCCCAGGGCGGAACGGGCGCCGCTGTCGGCCGCGCGGCGCTGGGCGGCGTTCAGCACCAGGCCGTAGCGGGCGCGGGCGGCGGTCGAGACCCGCGCCACCTTGGCCGGGGCCACGCCGCCGCTGCCCTGGCGCGGGTAGTGCAGGCGTTCCCCCGGACGGCCGGCCACGAAGGGTCCGCCCGTCCAGCCGGCCAGCGGGTGGAAGTCGCCTTGCGGCTGCAGGGGGGAGCGCAGGTCCTCGGGCAGGGTCTTGCGGCCCTCGGCGCTGGCCGCGGCGAGCCGCTCGAGCAGGGTCGCGGGCATGGCGTAGGTCCACACGCCGGGATCGCGGTCCTTGCCATCGGGCGACTTCAGCACGCCGCGGGTGGCGAGGGCGATGCGTTCGGCATCGAGCCAGCCCAGCGTGTTCGGGAAGCGCGGGCCGGCCAGGCGCAGCGGCAGCGACAGGCGCCCGTCGTCCAGGACCAGGCGCACGCTGGCGCCTCCGGACGCGCGTCCCAGGCTCAGCACCAGCAGCTTGCCGTGGCGATGCGTGGCCAGGGCGATGGCCTTTTCGCTGGCCGGCACGCGCCCTTCCAGCACGCGCCAGCGCGGCGGGTCCGGATTGGGATCGGCGGCGCCGAACCGCGCGTCCGCATCCGTGCCCACGTAGAGGGGGCGGGTGAACAAGGGCAAGCCGCCCAGGCGCGCCAGCCGGCCCTGCTCCACATCCAGCGCCCACGCGCCGCCGCCGGGAGCGGAGGTCACGCGCTGCGGCTTGAAGCCGGCGGGCGCCTCGAGCCGCGTGAGTTCGAAGCGCCCGCGCAGGTCCACCATCCAGAGCGCCCCGTTGGCGGCGAGGTACAGCACGTCGTCGTCGCCCACCGTCAGGTCCGCCACCGGCCTGGCCTCGGCCGGCAGGTCGAAGGGCTGCGGCGCCAGGCCGTGCCGTTCGGCCAGGTGCGACACGCTGGTGAGGCCGGTGCCGTCCCATTGCACGTGGTTGCCGAAGGCATCCACCGCCAGCGCGGGCTGCAGCGCCACGTCGGCCACCCGCGTGGCGGCTTCCTTCAGCGCCAGCCCGCTGGCGCGGCTGGCCAGCCGCACGCCGGCGATGCGATGGCCGGGCGCCGCCTCGACCGCCTCGGTCGGCTCGCCCCCTTCCAGCGGCACGCGCCATGGCTGCAGCCCGCCGCCCGCGAACGACAGGCCGAAGGAGCGCAGTCCGTTGACGTCCATGTCAGCACAACTCCGGCACGACCGGCAGGTAGAGCGCGGGGCCGTCGCTGCCGCCGCCGCTGTCGCTGTCGCCGCTGCTGCCGCTGCCGCCCGCGAACGGCGCCTCGACCGAGCCCGGCGCGTCCACGCCCTCGACCACCGCCAGCGCCGACAGCTCCGGCAGCTGCCACGGCTCGAGCGTCAAGGTGGTCACCGCCTTGCCGGCGCCGGGAAGTTCGGCGAACACGCCGTCCTTCTTCTCGAACAGGCGCACCGGCGACACGCCCGCCACGCCGGCCACGCGCGCGACCACCACTTCCACTTCGCGGTCCGTCAGCTTGCGGCCCAGCGGATAGCCACCGTCGCTGGCCGCCGTCGCGGGCCAGGCGCCCTCCTCGCCGCTCAGGCCGATCGGCAGCGGCCAGAGGTACCTGCGCAGCGCCAGCCGGACTTCGGCCAGCACCTGCTCGCGCGCGAAGCCGTCGCGCACCTGCACGGCCACCGAGATCCCGATCTCCCGGTACTCGCAGCCGATGACATACAGCTCCGTGGCCAGCGGCCGGCGTTCGTCGAGGAAGGCCCCCACGGCTTCGAGCAGCGGCCGGTCCGCCCGCGGCAGCGGCGCGGCGTACTCGGTGCCCAGGCGCTGCGGCAGCACCATCACGGACACCGCGCCGGGCACGGCGTCGTCGCGTTGATGCGGCTTGAAGCGCGGCAGCACCTCCACCCGCCCGACCTGCACGCCCGGCGCC
>NZ_DASSVG010000500.1:0-10740 GCF_035706265.1 Ramlibacter sp.
CCCAGCAGGTTGGCGATCCTGCCGGCCAGGTCCACCGGCTGCACGAAGCGCTTGTCGATGCCGCGCAATTGCAGCAGCGGTGGGGCGGCCTGGGACGTGGTGGATGCGTCCATGGCTCAGGCCAGTGCGTGCCAGCAGCGCACGGTCTTCTGCGGCGGCAGGTCGACCGCCTGCGGCGTCACCAGGCAGGCGTCGGAGGCGTAGCCGCAGCGCGGGCGGAAGGCGCAGCCTTGCGGCAACTGCAGCAGCGATGGCGTCATGCCCGGAATCTGCCGCAGCAGCGAGCCATGCGTGGCGCGCGTGGGAATCGAATCGATCAGCCCCTGCGTGTAGGGGTGCGAAGGCCGGTGCACCACGTCGGCGGCGGCACCGCTTTCGACGATGCGGCCGGCGTACATCACGGCGATGCGGTCGGCCAGGCCGGACACGACCGCCAGGTCGTGCGTGATCCAGATCATGGCGGTGCCGGTTTCGCGGCAGAGCTTCTGCACTTCGTACAGGATCTGCGCCTGGATGGTCACGTCCAGCGCCGTGGTGGGCTCGTCCGCGATGATCAGCCTGGGTTTGTTCAGCAGCGCGATGGCGATCGCCACGCGCTGGCGCATGCCGCCCGACAGCTGGTGCGGATAGGACAGCAGCCGCTCCTGCGGGGAAGGGATCCCGACCATGGCCAGCGTGTCGCGGGCGCGCGCCAGCGCCGCCGCCGCGCCCACCTTCTCGTGCGCGTGGATGGCCTCGACCATCTGCGTGTCCACGCGCAGCACCGGGTTGAGCGTCATCATCGGGTCCTGGAAGATCATCGCGATCTCCTTGCCGCGCAACCGCTGCAGGCGCCGCTCGCCCGCGCGCACCAGCTCTTCGCCCAGGTAGCGGATGCTGCCGCCGACGATGCGTCCCGGCGCATCGATCAGGCCGATGACCGAGAAGCCGGTGATGCTCTTGCCCGAGCCCGATTCGCCGACCAGGCCCAGGATTTCGCCTGCGCCCACGCGGAGGTCGACACCGTCCACCGCCTTGACCACGCCACCGTGGGTGAAGAAGTGGGTCTGCAGGCCCCGCACCTCGAGGACGGGCGCGCTCACGCTGTCAGTGGGCATTGTGCGGGTTGAGGATGTCGCGCAGGTGGTCGCCCACCAGGTTGATGCCGACGATGGCCAGGGCCAGCGCGATGCCGGGGAAGAACGAAATCCAGTAGTGGCCGCTGAGCATGAACTCGAAGCCGTTGGCGATCAGCATGCCCAGGGAGGGCTCGGTCACCGGCACGCCGACACCGAGGAAGGACAGCGTCGACTCCAGCGCGATGGCGTGCGCCAGGTCGATGGTGGCGATGACGATCAGGGGCGGCATGCAGTTGGGCAGCATGTGCCGCAGCAGCACGCGCCGCGAACTGAGGGCCATGCATTGCGCCGCTTCCACGTATTCCTTGGCGCGCTCGACCAGCGCGGCGCCGCGGGCCGCCCGGGCGAAGTAGGCCCACTGGACGATGATCAGCGCGATGATCACCTTGTCGACGCCCTTGCCCAGGATCGCCAGCAGGATCAGCGCCACCAGGATGGCGGGGAAGGACAGCTGGATGTCGACGATGCGCATCAGCAGCGCGTCGACCCAGCCGCCGAAATAGGCGGCCGCGAGACCGACGATGGTGCCGATGGCCAGCGCCGACGCCACCGAGACGCCGCCCACCATGAGGCTGGTGCGCAGGCCGTAGAAGATGGCCGAGAGCAGGTCGCGCGCCTGGCCATCGGTGCCCAGCCAGTAGTGCATGGCGCCATCGGCCGTCTTGCTGCCGGGCGGCAGCTTGGAATCGAGGATGTCGAGATTGCCGATGTCGTAGGGGTTCTGCGGCGAGATCCAGGGCGCGAACACGGCGACGGCCACCGCCAGCAGCAACAGCACCAGCCCCGCGACGGCCAGCTTGTTGGCAAGGAACTCGCGGCGCAGGCGCTGCCACGGCGTCTCGGGCGGTGGCAAGGCCGCCACCTCCTGTTCGATCCCGACGGGCGAGATGACCGCGCTCATGCTTTTGCCGCCTGCAAGCGCACCCGGGGGTCCAGCACGGAGTAGAGGATGTCGGTCACGAGGTTCAGGATGACCAGGAAGAACACGATGAGGATCAGGTACGCCACGACCACCGGCCGGTCCAGCGTGATGATGGAGTCGAGCAGCAGCTTGCCCATGCCGGGCCAGGCGAAGATGGTTTCGGTCACCACCGCGAAGGCCACGACCTGGCCGAACTCCAGGCCGAACACGGTGACGATCGGGATCAGGATGTTCTTGAGCAGGTGCACCCGCAGGATGCGGCTCCAGGCCAGGCCCTTGGCGCGCGCGAACTTGATGTAGTCCGTGGGCAGCGCCTCGCGCGTGGCGGCGCGCGTCACGCGGATGATCAGTGCCGCCTTGGCGGTGGCGATGGTCAGCGCCGGCAGGATCAGCCGCTTCCAGCCGTCCAGCGTGAGCACGCTCAGGTCCAGCGGCCCCACCAGCACGGTCTTGCCGCGGCCACTGGCCGGCACCCAGCCCAGGTAGACCGCGAACACCATGATCAGCATCAGGCCGACCCAGAAGTTGGGCAGCGAAAAGCCCAGCACCGAGCCGGTCATGATGCCGCGCGTGCTGAGGGCCTGGGGCTTGAGCCCGGCCCAGATCCCCAGCGGGACGCCGACGATCGCCGCCAGCAGCATGGCGACGCAGGCCAGTTCCAGCGTGGCGGGCATGCGCTCCAGGATGAGGCCCATGGCCGACTGGCCGGTGAGGAAGCTCTTGCCGAAATCCAGCCGCAACGCATGCGACATGAAGATCGCGTACTGCTGCCACAGGGGCTTGTCGAGGCCGAAGTTCTGGCGGATCGCATCCCGGTCCAGCTCGGTGGCGTCGGGGCTCGCCATCATCGAAACCGGGTCGCCCACGACGTAGAGCCCGACGAAGACGAGCGCCGACATCGCGGCCATGACGAGCACGGCCTGCAGCAGGCGGCGGATGATGTAGGCGAGCATGCGCGGATGCTCAGCGACGCAGGGTCACTTGCCGAGCGTCACGTATTGCACCATGGTTTGCTGGTCGGCGCGCCCGGTGAACTCGATGCCCTTCTTCATGGCCCAGACCGAGTGCTCGAAGTGGATCGGCAGCATCGCGAAATCGGCCATGGCCATCTCGCTGGCCTTGGCCAGCATGTCGCCGCGCTGGACCGGGTCCATCAGGTCGGCCGAATCCTCCACCAGCTTGTCCATGGCCTTGTTGGAGTAGCGGCTGCGGTTGGTGGTGCCCACCCCCTTTTCCTTGTTGGGCGTCACCAGCAGGGAGTTGAGGGTGTTGGACATCTCCCCGGTCGCGGTGCCCCAGCCGGCCATGTAGGCGCTGAAGGCGTAGCTGTCGCGCTTCTTGAAGAACACCGGCGGCGCGGAGGCATCCACCGTGGTCTTGACCCCGATGCGCGTCCACATCGCCGCCAGCGTCTGCGCCACCTTGCTGTCGTTGATGTAGCGGCCGTTGGGCGAACCCAGCACCAGGGTGAAGCCGTCGGGATAGCCCGCCGCCTTGAGCAATGCCTTGGCTTTCTCGGGGTCGGCCTTGGCGGGCGTCGCCAGGTTCTTGCTGGCGCCCAGCATCGGCAGCGGCAGCAGTTGCGCGGCCGGCGTGGCGATGCCGCCCATGACGCGATCCACCAGCGCCTGGCGGTCGATGGCGAGCGACAAGGCTTCGCGCACGCGCTTGTCCAGGAGGGGGTTCTTGCCGTTGGTGCCCTGGATGCCCGGCGTTTCCTCGCCATGCTGGTCCAGCGCGACGTAGATGATGCGGTTGGAGGCCTTGGCCACCACGTTCAGCTTGGGGTCCTTCTTGAGGCGTTCCAGGTCGTCCGTCGGCGGGTCTTCCACCAGGTCGACGTCACCGGCCAGCAGCGCCGCCACGCGCGCCGCCGGGTTGCTGATCGGGCGATAGATGACCTTGTCCCAGGCGGGCTTGGGGCCCCAGTAGTACGGGTTGCGCTCGAACACGATTTCGGAGCCGCGCTTCCAGGACACGAAGCGGTAGGGGCCGGCACCCACCAGGCCGTTGCCGGCGTTCAGCTCGGTGGTGGTCTTGCCCTCCGGCGCGGGGCCCGACGCGGCCTTGGCCGACATGATCGGCAGGGAGGCCATGTTGGTCGGCAGCAGCGGATACGGCTTTTCGGTGGTGATGCGCACCGTGAGCGGGTCCACCGCCTCCACCTTGGTGATCTGCTGGAGGTAGATCTTGTACGAGGACGGGCTGTTGGGAACCTTGGGCACGCGGTCGAAGGTGAACAACACGTCGGCCGCGGTGAAGGGCGAGCCGTCGGAGAACTTCACGTTGGGCCGCAGCTTGAAGGTCCAGGTGTTGCCCTGGGCGGTCCACGACTCGGCGAGGCATGGCTTGGGCAGCATCTCGGCGTCGGAACACACCAGCGGGTCGAACAGCGTCTGCGACAGCTGGATGTTGGGCGTGAGGGCATGGTATTGCGGGTCCATCGACGATGGCTCGGTCTTGATGGCGACGACCAGGTCACGCGCCGTGGCGTTGCCTACCAGGCCGGCCGCGGCCGCGGTGACCGCGCAGGCAAACAGTTTTCCTCGCATTGGCAGTGGCTCCGGAAGCATTGGAGGGATGGCGGAAGCAGGCAATATGCGCGCCCGCGTGCACTCTTGCGCGGGCACAGCATACAGGCGGCACCATGGGCCGCAGCACCCGTGATAACCCGGCTGGCGGGCAAGGACGCTTACCCGACATCCGGTTCCTCGCCGCGCGCGAAGCTTTCGAAAAACTCGAGCCAGTACGAGCGCAAGGGCGCTCACGAAGCAATCGCAAGCGACTTTCGAACGTTCTGTAACGCTCGAGCGCAGGATCGCGCAACCTCCAACCGATTGGGGCAGGGGCTTCAGCACCATCGGGCCTGTCTCGCATGTTGTGCGAGACATAGCATGCCTCCACTAGGCCGTCATGCGAGCAAACAGCACCACGCAAAACCACGCGGAGATTTCCCTCCGTAGCGCGGCCTTTGCCGAAACCTTGGAGCCCACACGATGAGATCCTCCCACTTGTCAAACACCGGTGTCGCATATTGGGTGACGGTCATGGCGCTCGCCATCCTCACTGCCTACCGAGCGGCTGTCATGGCGTTGCTGGGCACTGGCGCCCTCTTTCTCGCTGGTGCAAGCAGTGCGTGGGCTGCCCCGGGCGACCTGGATCCCACCTTCGGCGGCGTCGGCAAGGTGACGACGCCGATCTTCACGCAAGCCAGCGACGGCGCGACGGTGTATGCGGTTGCGGTGCAGCCCAACGGCAAGATCGTCGCGGCGGGCAGCGCTTTCCGCGCTCCACAAAACGGCGCCAGCAGTGGCAGCGACTTCGTGCTCGCCCGCTACAACATCAACGGCAGCCTGGACACCACCTTCGGCGGCGTTGGCAAGGTGACCAAGGACATCGGCGGCGGCCAGGACTACGCGTACGCCGTCGTCGTGCAGCCCGACGGCAAGATCGTTGCAGCGGGTTCCGCCGACGTGAACGCAGCGAACGCCAACACGCGTTTCACGCTGGTTCGCTACAACCCCGACGGCAGCCTGGACAGCGGCTTCGGCACCGCCGGCGTCGTGAGCACCGATTTCTTCGGCACGGAGAACATAGCCACCTCGCTAGCGATCCAGGCCGATGGCCGGATCGTCGTCGCGGGGCGCGCCCACGACGGGATCTTCAGGCGGTTCGCGCTGGCGCGGTACAACGCCGACGGCAGCCTCGACGCCAGCTTCGGCACAGGCGGCAAGGTGACCACGAGCTTCTTCGGCTTCGATAACGGCGCTACCGGGGTTGCGGTGCAAGCGGACGGCAAGATCGTGGCGAGCGGCTGGGCCGACCCCGGCGGCGCCAACGTTCAATTTGCGATGGCGCGCTACAACGCCGATGGCAGCCTGGATGCGGGCTTCGGGACCGGCGGCAAGGTGACGACCGACTTCTTCGGCGCGAACGACGTCGGCTGGACGCTCCTCCTGCAGGGCGACGGCAAGCTCGTGGTCGCGGGCCTGGTGCTTCCTTCCGGATTCGGGACCGACCTCTTCGGGCTGGTCCGCTACAACACCGATGGCAGCGTGGATACCAGCTTCGGCGTTGGCGGCAAGACAACGCTGTCCTTTTCGTTCAGTCGCCAAAGGCGCCTGGCAGCCGCTCTCCAGCCCGATGGGAAGATCCTCGCGGTGAGTTGGGGCGTCGATGGGTCGACCGGCTTCGACGTCTTCTCGCTCGCACGTTTCAACAGCGATGGCTTGGTCGACCCGGGCTTCGGGAACGGAGGCAAGGTGATCACCAACGTCCTGGGGTCCCAGAGCCAGGCGTTTGCGCTCGCGGTACAGGGCGACGGCAGGATCGTGGCCGCAGGCTCTGCATTCGATCCCAGCCGTTCTCTGGGCGTCTTCGCGCTGGCCCGCTACGACGCCGGCGCCATGAATTCATCCGCGGTGCTCGCGTCGCTCGTGTTCACTCCGGCCAGCGTGGTGGGCGGCACGTCGTCTACCGGGATCGTGACGCTGTCCGCGGCAGCGCCGGCGGGTGGGGCACTCGTGCCCCTTCTCAACAACTCGCTGGCGGCCGGCGTACCCGCCAGCGTGACGGTGCCGCAAGGCGCCACGACGGCGACCTTCAGCGTGTCGACCACGCCGGTGGGCGCTGCTACCACCGCGACGGTGACCGGGAGCTACAACGGGGTGAACCAGGCGG
Source organism: Ramlibacter sp. (assembly GCF_035706265.1). Taxonomy (GTDB): domain Bacteria; phylum Pseudomonadota; class Gammaproteobacteria; order Burkholderiales; family Burkholderiaceae_C; genus Ramlibacter. The sequence continues at coordinate 6,721 of NZ_DASSVG010000500.1, forward strand.
GGCTGTTGATCGTCACCGCGACGGCCACGGCGTCGCCGCCGCCGCCCGCAGGCGTGACGCTGACGGTGAAGGCCACGGGCCGCAGTGGCGAGAGCGTGCTATCGAGCCCGGCGGGAATCAATGCGAAGGTCGGGACGATCAGCGCGGCCAGTTTTGCGGCGAACACCGTGATCACGCTGAGCGCCAAGCGCGACGCGATCTGGTCCGGCAGCTGCTCGAGCGGCAGCAAGAAGGCGAAGAGCTGCACGTTCACGATCAAAGCGAATTCATCGGTGACGGCCAACGTGCAGTAGGGCGGCGAAAGCGCGCCTGAGCGGGCCAGGCGTCGCGCCGATTGCACGGCCGCGACACTCGCCCTGCGGTTTCCGCGTGACGCTTGATGGTCGTCAAACGGACAGCGCCCCACCGGCCCAAGCGCCGCAGCTACACCCGAAAATTGCATCAACCAATGAAGGAGTGAAGCGAAAAGTGCTGTACAACGAACGTCGGGAACGCTGCGGCTGGTGTGTCGTGGTGCTGGGACTGGCCCTGCTCGGGGCCGCGTCATGGCTGATGCTGGCGGAGGCTGCACCGAACGTGCCGGTGGGCGCGCGCATCCTGCTGCACTTCGCCGGGGGCGTGACGCTATTTTCCGGTTTCGGCGAAATCATGCGCGAGAAGGGACACAAGCACCTGGACCGGCTTGCAGTGGCGGGCCACGCGGCCTGAGGCGTCCTCTGCGCCAAGTCGACGGAGCCTTCGGGCTCCGTTTTCGTGTCGCCAGCAGCGCCGCGCGCGGGTGGGGAACGACGGAAACCCCGAGCCCGGCCGACACCATCGCCACGATCGCGTCGATCGGCCCGTCCTGGAGGGAAGAGGCTGCCGGTGCCGCAGCCGGTCTTGGCATACTCAGCCATTCGCCTGCCAGGACCCACGTTGAACCCCATTGCAGTCATCGACTTCGAAACGACCGGCTTGTCGCCCGCCCAGGGCGATCGCGCGACGGAGATCGCGGTCGTGGTGCTGGAGGGAACGCAGGTCGTCGGTCGCTTCCAGTCCCTGATGAACGCCGGCGTGCGCATTTCCCCTTTCATCGAGGCCTACACCGGCATCAGCAACGAGATGATCCGCGCGGCGCCTCCGGCCGCAGAGGTCATGGACGAAGCCGCGCGCTTCGTCGGCGACATGCCGCTGGTGGCGCACAACGCTTCCTTCGACCAGCGCTTCTGGGCGGCAGAACTGGCGCGACTGGGCCGTCCTTCGCGCCCCGGGCCATCGATGGCCTGCACGCTGCTGCTCTCCCGACGCCTCTATCCGGAGGCGGGAAGCTTCCGCCTCGGGTCACTGGCGGAATACCACGCGATCGCCCCGGCGGGCCGTGCCCACCGCGCAATGGCCGACGCCGAAGTGGCGGCCGGACTGCTCTCGCGCATCCGGTGCGACATCCGCGAGCGCTACCAGGTGGACGAGGCACCGCACGAACTGCTGTTGAAGCTGCAGCGTTCTCCGCGGAAGGCCTTGCCCAAGGCCATCCAGGGCTACTTCGAGTCCTTGCGCGCGCAATGAGCCTCGCCGACTTGCTCCCCCTCGAGCCCGGACTCGTCGCCGTGACGGGCGACGAGGGCGCCGGAAAGACCAGCCTCCTGCGATGGCTCGCCGGTGATCGTGTTGCACTGACACGGGAAGCGCAACTCCCGGACGGCCTCTGGCTCGATCTCTCGCTGCCGGGGCAGGACGAGCTGACGCCCCATCAAGTCTGGGACACGCTTCGCCAGCGCTGCTCCCGGTGGGACCTGGCGCTGCAGGAGGACCTCGCGCAGGCGCTTGGGCTCGAGCCCCACCTGGGCAAGAAGCTGCTGATGCTGTCGACCGGCAGCCGTCGCAAGGTGGCTCTCGTGGCCTTGCTGGCCAGCGGGGCCACGGTGACCTGCCTGGACCAGCCCTTCGCCGCCCTGGATGCAGCCTCCGCCGGCGTGTTGCGGGACTTCCTCGCGGAGGCCACGGAGCACACGACCCGCACGTGGGTCGTGGCCGACTACGAGGCGGATCCCCGGCTGCGTTGGCGGCGCGTGATCGTGCTCCCTCTCGGCGCCGCGCATCGGACAGCAGATTCAGGAGCTTGCGGCTGACGAGGACCTGCTTGCGCGCCAGGCGCCGCGCGAGCTCTAATCGCCCACCGGGAACGCCTTCCCAAGTACTCTGGCTACTGGACGAGTGAGATTGCCGCCACGAGCATGCTTGTGCGCGGCGCGCTGACGCGGAACCGCGACACGTCTGGATAGCCGGATTCGGCGGCATGCGCCATGCTTACGAGCCGAGGAGCCGCATCGACCGAGTCCAAGGAGTGGCGAACTGCAACCTGCGAGTTCTGGTGGCTACCGAGCATCTGCCCGATATGGAGCCGCCTTCCCCCATCACAGAGAGACGAGCACCATGCCCTCCACCATCATCGATTCGCGCATCTTCGGCGACATGTTCAGCGACGCGCGCATGCGCGACGTGTGGTCCGACGAGAACCGCACCTCCAAGTACCTGGACATCGAGCGCGCCCTGGCCAAGGTGCAGGGCGCGCTGGGCATCATCCCCAGGGAGGCCGCCGACGAGATCGTGAAGAACTGCGAGCTCTCCATGATCGACTGGGACAAGCTCAAAGCCAAGACCGAGCAGATCGGCTACCCGATCATCGCGGTGGTCAACCAGATCAATGCCAACTGCCGCAACGGGCTGGGCGAGTTCTGCCACTGGGGGGCGACCACCCAGGACATCACCGACACCGCCACCGTGCTGCAGATCCGCGAAGGCCTGGCGCTCGTCGAGCAGGACCTGGACGAGATCGGCGACGCGCTGGCTGCGCTCGCGCGCAAGTACCGCGACACACCCATCATCGGACGCTCCAACCTGCAGCAGGCCACCCCGATCACCTTCGGCTACAAGATGGCCTCCATCCTGGCGGGCATCGACCGCCACCGCGAACGGCTGCAGCAGCTGAAGCCGCGGGTCCTCGTGGGCGAGTTCGGCGGGGCATCGGGCACGCTCTCATCGCTGGAAAAGGGGGCAATGGAGACGCAGACGGCCCTCATGCAGGAGCTGGGCCTCGCCCAGCCGCTCATTTCCTGGCACACGGTGCGGGACACCATCGCCGAAGTCGGGGCCTTCCTGGCGCTGGTGGGAGGCTCGCTCGGCAAGATCGCCATGGACGTCAAGCTGATGATGCAGACGGAAGTCGCGGAAGTGTTCGAGCCGTTCGCGCCGGGCCGCGGCTCGTCGTCGACCATGCCGCAGAAGCGCAACCCGATCTCCTGCCTGTACATCCACGCCAACATCTCGGTCGCGCGCCAGCACGCCGCCGCGCTGATGGATGCCATGGTGGCCGATCACGAGCGGTCCACCGGCCCTTGGGAAATCGAATGGGTCGCGTTGCCGGAGATCTTCTGCCTCATCTCAGGGGCACTGAAGCAGGCGAAGTTCGTCCTGAAAGGCCTGGAAGTCGACGCGACGCGCATGCGCGCCAACATCGACATGACGAACGGACTCGTCATGTCCGAGGCCGTCATGATGGGGCTGGGCCCTTACATCGGCCGGGAGCATGCGCACGACCTGGTCTACGACCTCTGTCGTGAGGCCATCGAGGAAAACCGGCCGCTCATCGACATCCTGACCGCGCATCCGGAAATCTCCAGGCACGTGAAGCGGGCGCAGCTGGAAGCGTTCTGCGACCCGGGCAGGAACCTCGGCCAGGCGGGGGTGATGGTCGACCGCGTGCTCGCCCACCGGGGTTCGAGGCCGTCCGCCCCTGCTTGACTTTCCAACGGCGGGAAGGTTGACACTGGGATCCATCGGGAAGAACGGGACGATTCCATGACCGATCGCATCAGCCACGGTGTCTATTTCGAGGCTGCCGCCGTGATCGTCTCGCTGACGCTGCTGGGGCAGTTGCTGGAGCTCAAGGCGCGCTCGCAGACTTCCGCCGCGATCAAGGTCCACGGCGCGACGCAGGGGGTGCTGTTCCGCGACGCGGCGGCGATCGAGAACCTGCGCAAG
>NZ_DASSVG010000501.1:0-3789 GCF_035706265.1 Ramlibacter sp.
CGTGCAGCGCAGCGGCGACGTCGCGGCGCGGGTGGCCGTGCGCTTCCAGGAAACGATCGAGTCGCTGCGGCTGATCCGCCTGATGTGCGACGGCCTGCCGGAAGGCCTCGCGCGCATCGAGCTCGCGCCGCCGACGGGGCCCGGCTTCGGCGCCGGCTGGGTGGAAGGCTGGCGCGGCGAAGTGTTGGTGGCGCTGGAGCTCGGCCCCGGCGGGGAAGTGCAGCGCTGCCACTGCCACGACCCTTCCTGGCAGAACTGGCCGGTGCTGGAGCACGCGGTGATCGGCAACATCGTTCCCGACTTCCCGCTGATCAACAAGTCCTTCAACCTCAGTTATTCGGGGCACGACCTCTGATGTGGAAGATCCTGCGCCAGATCGCCAGGGCCGGCATTCCCTCCGAGCCGCCGCCCTTCGCCGCCGAGGCGGGCGAGGACGCGGAGATCATGCACATCCGCCGCGAGATCCTCGACATCCTGGGCCAGGCGCTCGCGATCCGCGAGGTCGACGCAGGCTCGTGCAACGGCTGCGAGCTGGAGGTCAACGCGCTCACCAACCCCTACTACAACCTGGAGGGACTGGGCATCAAGTTCGTGGCGAGCCCCCGCCATGCCGACATGCTGCTGGTGACGGGGCCGGTGACGCGCAACATGGAAACGGCCCTGCGCCGCACCTACGAGGCCACGCCCGAGCCGCGGCTGGTGGTGGCAGTGGGCGACTGCGCGTGCGACGGCGGGATCTTCGGCGAGAGCTACGCCAGCTGCGGCGGCGTGACGAAGGTGGTGCCGGTGGACGTGATGGTCCCGGGGTGCCCGCCGGCGCCGCTGGAGATCATGCGCGGGATCCTGATGGCGGTGCGGCGGAGGAGATGACCTAGTCGTCGTCCCCGTCCGGCAGCACTGCGCCCGCGGCCGCCCCGACGGCCTTGCCCGTCAGCTTCACCGTGCCCACGGCGGCATCCACCGCCAGGCTGCCGGCGGTGACGGCCAGGCCGGCGGCGGCGCCGGCAACGGTGATCACGGTGCAGCCCGAGAGCAGGGCGGCGGCCAGGCCCGCGAGAGCGATGCGGAAGAAATACTGCATCCGCGCAGCTTAACGCCGCTGCCTCAGCCGGCCCGGTCCTTTACATACGCCGCCAGTCGGGCGACGACGCCCGCGAGATCTTTTTGCACCTGGGCGAAGCCGGCGTTGCGCTCGCGCGTCGCCTCGTCCATGTAGAGCGGCCGCCGGATCTCCACCTGCAGGCTGTGGCGGTTGCGCTGCGGGTTGCCGATGCGAGCGATCAGCTGCACGCCCTTGTACGGGTCGTTGCGCGCGACCGTGTAGCCGCACGCGCGCAGCTCGCGCTCGACCAGGTCCACCAGGCCGCGCTCGCAGGTGCTGCCGTCGCGGTCCCCCAGCACGAAGTCGGCCAGCGGGTGCGGCGGCGTCATGCCCAGCCGCTCGTAGGCATCGTTGGGCATGGAGTGCAGGTTGAGGTGCCAGACACCGCCGAAGCGCTCCACGCACTGGTCGATCGCGGCCGACAGCGCCGCGTGGTACGGGCGGTAGTAGCTGTCGATGCGGTTGCGGACTTCGGCGACCGACAGCGCCCGGTCGTAGATCGGCCGCCCCTGGCCGATGTTGCGCCACACCAGGCCGTAGCCCAGGCGCGTCTTCTCGCTCGGCGCCAGCGGCTCGGGCCAGGGCTCGTCGAACAGCTGCGGATCCAGGTCCTCCAGCGTGCGGTTGGCATCGATGTAGGTGCGCGGGAAGTGCGCGGCCAGCAGCGTGCCGCCGGCGGCGGGCACGGCCTCCCACAGGGCTTCGACGTGCGTGTCCTCGCCGCGCCGCAGCAGCTCGCGCGGCACGGCGGGGCGGAAGTCCTCGGGGTACTCGGTGCCGCTGTGCGGCGAGTCGCACACCAGCGCCACCGGCGGCGCGCTGGGCAGGCTCAGGGTGAAGGGCGCGAAGGCGGCCGCCATGCTCACTGCGCCTGGATGTTGGCCATCTTCGCCACGCGCTGGTAGCGGTCGATCGCCTGCTGGATCTGGCGGCCGAAGTCCGCCGGCGTGCCGGGGATCAGCGTCGCGCCCAGTTCGTCGACGCGCTTCTGGAAGTCCGGGTTCTTCATGGCCTTGTGGAAGGCGGCATTGAGCTTCGCCACCACCTCGGGCGGGGTGCCCGCGGGCGCCACCACGCCGAACCAGCCGCCGCCGCCCATCTGCGGGAAGCCCAGCTCGCCGTAGGTGGGCACGTCGGGCAGCGCGGGCGAGCGCTTTTCCGACAGCACCGCCAGCGCGCGCAGCTTGCCGGCCTTGATGTGCGGCAGCGCCGAAGGCAGGTTGTCGGTGATCGCGTCCACCTGGCCGGCCAGCGCGTCGTTCATGGCCTGGCCGCCGCCCTTGTAGGGCACGTGCAGCAGCTGGATCTGCGCCAGCGCCATGAAGTGCTCGATGTTGGCGTGGCCCAGCGAGCCCGTGCCGGGCGTGCCGAAGCTGTACTTGCCGGGCGTGGCCTTGGCCTGCGCCAGGAACTCCTGCATCGTCCTGGCGGGCACCTTGTTCGGATTGACCGCAAACACGCTGGGCGTGGTGGCGACGTTGGTGACGGGCGCGAAGTCCTTCACCGGGTCGTACTTCAGGCGGCTGCCGTAGACGGCGGGGTTGGCGCCGTGGGTGCTGACCGTGGCCATGCCCAGGGTGTAGCCGTCGGCCCTGGACTTGGCGACGTACTCCATGCCCAGCGAACCGCCGGCACCGGCCTTGTTCTCCACCACGATGGTCTGGCCCAGCTCGCGGGCGCCGAACTCTGCCAGCAGGCGGGCGGCGATGTCGGTGGAACCGCCGGGCGCGAAGGGCACCACCAGCTTGACCGGCTGGCTCGGGTAGGAGGCCTGGGCGCTGGCGCTGCCCAGGGCGAGTGCGGCGGCCGCGCCGGCCACGGCCTTGAGGAAGTTGCGGGTGTTCATGCGGGAAGCTGAGTTGGTATCGGGGACGAGGGTAGGGTTGCGCGGCGGCGCGCACAAACGACTTTTTCGCCGCAGGTGATGACATGATGTAATCGCCCCATGGCGATCCGCAGCCCTTCGCTGGTGGAGCTGCATGCGTTCCTGGCGGTCGCGCGCAGCGGCAGTTTCCGCAAGGCCGCCGAGGCCCTCAACGTGACGCAGGCCGCGGTCAGCCGCGCCGTGCTGCGGCTGGAGGAGGAGCTCGGGGTCGACGTGCTGGAGCGCTCCGGCGCCGGCGTGGCGCTCACCGCCACCGGCGCCGAACTGCGCCGCCGCATCGAGAAGCCGCTGGCCGCCCTCGAGGAGGCGGCGCTGCACGTGCGCCGCGAGGCCGAGCGCATGCGGCTGCGCCTGTCGGTGGTGACGAGCCTGGGCAACCTGTGGCTGATGCCGCGGCTGGAGGACTTCCGCTCGCGCCATCCGGGCATAGAGATCGAATTCCGGCCGTACCAGCGGGAAGAGGATTTCCTGCGCGAGGACGTCGACCTGTGGATCGTTCTGAAGCGCAAGCCGCGCCAGCAGTGGCCGCGGCAGATCGCCGCCGAATACCTGGTGGGGCGCGACATCGTGGCGGTGTGCACGCCGCAGCGCGCCCGGGCGATCCGCGGCAGCGAGCAACTCGTGCGCCAGCCGCTGCTGTACCACTCGCAGTTCCCCGAGAACTGGACCCTGTGGGCCGAAGCCACGGGCGTGACGCTGCCCGTGCACCGGCGCGGCACCGGCTTCGACCTGGTGATCAACCTGGTGGAGGCGGCGCGCGCCGGCATGGGCGTGGCCGTGGTGCAGAAGTGCATGGTGGAGG